>NZ_CBDKZX010000006.1:218-140313 GCF_965301105.1 Kluyvera sp. | reverse complement strand
ACGTGGTGCCGATTGGCCCGCTGCACGTCACCTCCGATGAACCGGGCCACTTCCGTCTGTTCGTTGACGGCGAGAACATCATCGACGCCGACTATCGTCTGTTCTATGTCCACCGCGGTATGGAAAAACTGGCGGAAACCCGCATGGGTTATAACGAAGTAACCTTCCTGTCCGACCGCGTGTGCGGTATCTGCGGCTTTGCCCACAGCACCGCCTACACCACCTCCGTCGAGAACGCGATGGGTATCGTGGTGCCGGAACGCGCGCAGATGATTCGCGCCATCCTGCTGGAAGTGGAGCGTCTGCATTCGCACCTGCTGAACCTTGGCCTGGCGTGCCACTTCACCGGCTTCGACTCCGGATTTATGCAGTTCTTCCGCGTGCGTGAAGCGTCCATGAAAATGGCGGAAATCCTCACCGGGGCGCGTAAAACCTACGGTCTGAACCTGATTGGCGGCATCCGTCGCGACTTCCTGAAAGACGACATGATCCAGACCCGTCAACTGGCGCAGCAGATGCGTCGTGACGTGCAGGATCTGGTGGATATTCTGCTGAGCACCCCGAACATGGAACAGCGCACCGTCGGTATCGGCCGCCTGGACCCGGAAATCGCCCGCGACTTCAGCAACGTCGGCCCGATGGTTCGCGCCAGCGGCCACGCCCGTGACACCCGCGCCGATCACCCGTTCGTGGGCTATGGTCTGCTGCCGATGGAAGTGCACAGCGAGCAGGGCTGCGACGTTATTTCCCGTCTGAAGGTGCGAATCAACGAAGTGTTCACCGCGCTGAATATGATTGACTACGGCCTTGATAACCTGCCGGGCGGCCCGTTGGCGGTGGAAGGTTTCACCTACATTCCACACCGCTTCGCGCTGGGCTTCTCTGAAGCGCCGCGCGGTGACGATATCCACTGGAGCATGACCGGCGACAACCAGAAACTGTACCGCTGGCGCTGCCGTGCGGCAACCTACGCCAACTGGCCAACTCTGCGCTACATGCTGCGCGGCAACACCGTGTCCGATGCGCCGCTGATTATCGGCAGCCTCGACCCTTGCTACTCCTGTACTGACCGTATGACTGTGGTCGATGTGCGTAAGAAGAAGAGCAAGGTCGTGCCGTACAAAGAGCTTGAGCGCTACAGCATCGAGCGTAAGAACTCGCCGCTGAAATAATTGGGGCATTGCGTGGGGGATTTCCCCTCACCCCGACCCTCTCCCCAAAGGGGCGAGGGGGAAGGGCAGACAGTGCAGAACTGTCCCCTCTCCCTTAGGGAGAGGGCTAGGGTGAGGGTAAAACCCCGCACGCAAGCTGGGAGCAACTATGTTTACCTTTATTAAAAAAGTCATCAAAACCGGCACGACGACATCGTCCTACCCGTTAGAGCCGATGCCGGTAGATAAAAACTTCCGCGGCAAGCCGGAGCACAATCCGCAGCAGTGCATCGGTTGCGCGGCATGCGTTAACGCCTGCCCGTCGAACGCGCTGACGGTGGAAACCGATCGCGCCGCTAATCAGCTGGCGTGGCAGTTCAACCTCGGTCGCTGCATCTTCTGCGGCCGCTGCGAAGAAGTGTGCCCGACGGCGGCAATTAAGCTGTCGCAGGAGTATGAGCTGGCGGTGTGGAAAAAAGAAGATTTCCTCCAGCAGTCGCGCTTTGATATCTGCAACTGCCGCGTGTGTAACCGTCCGTTTGCGGTGCAAAAAGAGATTGATTACGCCATTGCGCTGCTCAAGCACAACGGCGACAGCCGCGCGGAAAATCACCGTGAAAGCTTTGAGACGTGCCCGGAATGTAAGCGTCAGAAATGTTTGGTGCCTTCCGACCGTATTGACATGACTCGCCACATGAATGAGGCCATCTGATGAGCAACTTAATAGGGCCACGCGACGCCAACGGCATGCCGGTGCCGATGACGGTAGAGGAATCTATCGCCAGCATGAAAGCGTCGCTGCTGAAAAACATCAAACGTTCCGCCTACGTTTACCGCGTGGACTGCGGCGGCTGTAACGGCTGCGAGATTGAAATTTTTGCGACGCTTTCGCCGCTGTTCGACGCCGAACGTTTTGGCATTAAAGTGGTGCCGTCGCCGCGTCATGCCGACATTCTGCTGTTCACCGGGGCGGTGACTCGCGCCATGCGTTCGCCGGCGCTGCGCGCCTGGCAGTCTGCGCCGGATCCGAAAATCTGTATCTCCTACGGCGCGTGCGGCAACAGTGGTGGTATCTTCCATGACCTGTACTGCGTTTGGGGCGGCACCGACAAAATCGTACCGGTAGACGTGTATATTCCGGGTTGCCCTCCGACGCCTGCGGCGACGCTGTACGGCTTTGCCATGGCGCTGGGCCTGCTGGAGCAGAAAATCCACGCCCGCGCGCCGGGTGAGCTGGACGCCCAGCCTGCGCAACTGCTGCATCCGGACATGGTCCAACCGCTGCGTGTGCAGGTTGACCGCGCCGCGCGCCGTCTGGCGGGCTATCGCTACGGTCGTCAGATTGCCGACGACTATATGCTGCGTCTGAATCAGGGCGATGCTCAGGTTCAGCAGTGGCTGGAGACGGAAAACGATCCGCGTCTGACGGAAATCGTCACGCAGCTTAACCACGTAGTAGAAGAGGCACGTATTCGATGAGCGAACAGGTGGTGTTCAGTCAACTGAGCCGTAAATTTATTGATGAGAACGATGCGACGCCCGACGAGGCGCAGCAGGTTGTCTATTACAGCCTGGCGATTGGCCACCACCTCGGGGTCATCGACTGCCTCGAAGCCGCGCTGACCTGCCCGTGGGACGACTACCGGGCGTGGATCGCCACCCTGGAAGAGGGCAGTACGGCGCGACGTAAAATGGAAGGCGTGCCGAAGTACGGTGAGATTGTTATCGACAGCAACCATGTGTCGATGCTGGCCCACGCCTTTGATAAAGCGCGCGCCGTACAAACCACGCAGCAGCAGGAGTGGAGTCAGGCCATGCTCAATATGCTGCACGCGATTCATCAGGAGAGCGCCATCTATCTGATGGTGCGTCGCCTGCGTGACTGATTTTTGCAAGATTGAGGAATGACCATGACTGACGTTTTACTCTGTGTCGGCAACAGCATGATGGGCGATGACGGCGCGGGCCCGCTGCTGGCGGAAAAGTGCCTCGCCCAACCGAAAGGGGCGTGGGTGGTGATTGACGGCGGCAGCGCGCCGGAAAACGACATCGTCGCTATCCGCGAGCTGAATCCCGATCGCCTGTTGATTGTCGACGCCACCGACATGGGGCTGAATCCCGGCGAAATTCGCATCATCGATCCGGACGATATCGCCGAAATGTTTATGATGACCACCCATAATATGCCGCTGAACTATCTGGTCGATCAGCTAAAAGATGATGTGGGCGAGGTGATTTTCCTCGGCATTCAGCCGGATATCGTCGGCTTCTACTATCCGATGACGGAGGCGATTAAAGACGCCGTTGACGTGGTGTATCAAAGGCTGGAAGGCTGGCAGGGCCACGGTGGCTTTGCGCAACTGGAAGCGGAGGATGAGGCGTAATCCGCTCCTCATCCTGACCCTCTCCAGAACGGAGAGGGGAAACTACCTGCCCAGATGCGCACCGATGTAGCGCTGATAGCGATTGGCCTTCAGATAGGTTAAGTCCACCAGTACCAGCCCATCCACGCAGTTGTTAAAGTCCGGGTCGCTGCCAAAATCGATAAACTGCACGCCGCCCGGGTCGCAGACTTCGGAATATTGTTTGTAGAGCGGCGGAATGCCGCAGCCAAGGTTGCCGAGCAGCGACTTTAGCCGGGTCAGGTCTTCGCTGTAATCTTCGCCGCTAAACTGCGCCAGCACGTCGGGTAACGACGCCGGGTACGGGCGGCGCGATTCCGCCAGCGGATGCGTTGCCGGAAACCACAGACGGTAGAAGGCAACCAGCAGGTCGCGCGCCGCCGGTGGCATCCCGCCGGAGATAGAGACCGGACCGAACAGGTAACGGTAGTGCGGATAGCGCGCCAGATACGCGCCGATGCCGGACCACAGGTAATCCAGCCCGCGACGTCCCCAGTAGCGCGGCTGAATGAAGCTGCGGCCCAGTTCAATGCCGTGTTGCAGAATATCATCCATCCGCTCATCGTAGTGGAACAGACTATAGCTGTAGATGCCGTCCAGCCCACGTTTTTCCAGCTGCATGGCGGTAGGGATAAAGCGGTAGGCGCCGACGATTTCCAGATCTTCTTCATCCCATAGAATCAGATGCAGATAGTCGTCGTCATAACCGTCAACGTCGCGGCGTTTGCCGCTACCTTCACCGACTGCGCGGAAGGCGATTTCACGCAAACGGCCCAGTTCGCGCAGCAGCGGCGCATCTTCCTGGCCGTTACGCTGCCATAAATAGATCATTTTCCCGTCCGCCGTGCGGCCCAGACATTCCGCCTGGTTGAACTCGCGCTTAAGCAACGCGCGTGCCTCCGGGCGAGCAATCGCGCTTTCGGTTTTGAATAGGCCCGGCAGCCCTTTGCCTAACCGCTGGACGTGGCGATAGCACCGGTCTGTCATTTCACGCGGCGTGGACTGCGGATTAAACCAGGCGGACCACGAAATTTGTTCACCAAGCGTTAACGGCAGGCTGCTGTTACGGCGACGGAACATCTGCTGCATCAGTAGCAGCAGCGGCAGGTTTTGCGACATCAGCGTGCTGGCGTAAAACAGCGCACTGTTGCGCGCATCAATCCACGCTGGCAGCAGCGGGGCGCGGTATTTCGCCGCCAGCTTGATAAAACCGGAGTGCCATTTTTTATCGCGAATGCCGCGACGCGTCAGGCGCGACACTTCGCCTGCCGGGAAGAAAATCAGCACGCCGCCGTTTTGCAACTGGCTGTCCATTTGCTGGAGCGCGGCTTTAGCGGTGCGACCGTTGATATTGTCCACCGGAATAAACAATGAGCTAAGCGGTTCAAGGTGCGTCAGCATCCGGTTGGTGACCACTTTAACGTCGCGGCGCACGCGGGAAACGGCGTAGAGCAGGGCCAGACCATCAAGCGTGCCGGTAGGATGGTTAGCGATGATCACCAGCGGACCTTGTTCGGGGATTTGTTCGAGACTGCGTAGTGGGAGATCGCAGTGGATATTGAGGTATTCCAGCACCTGTTCGACGGTATCCAGCCCTTTCAGGTGACGGTGGCGTGCCGCGAATTGTTGAAACTCTTCTTCATGCAGCAGTTTTCTCAGCACGCTCTTTTGCCAGGGGGCGGGCCTCGCCTCTGGCCACAGGTCGTCGATGACATTGTCGAGACTAAACATAGTGGCTCCTCCTCTGTCCTGCTGTGACAGTAGAAGGGGGAGATGTCGGTTAGATGGCAGTTTGGTGACGTTTTATGACAAAACGCCCCGCATTGCGGGGCGTTGGGGGGATTAACGCAGAATTTTCTTCTCGGCTAAATCGAGGGCGAAGTAGCTGAAGATGAGGTCCGCGCCCGCGCGTTTGATGGCGCCGAGGCTTTCCAGCACCACTTTCTCTTCGTCAATGGCGCCGGCCTGTGCGGCAAACTTAATCATCGCGTACTCGCCGCTAACCTGGTAGGCGCCAATCGGCAGCTCGGTGCGTTCACGGATATCGCGCAGGATATCGAGATAGGCGCCCGCCGGTTTGACCATCAGGCAGTCGGCGCCCTGGGCTTCGTCGAGCAGTGATTCGCGAATCGCCTCGCGGCGGTTCATCGGGTTCATCTGATAGGTTTTGCGATCGCCCTTCAGCGCGGTGCCGGCCGCTTCACGGAACGGGCCGTAGAAGGAGGAGGCGAATTTGGTGGAGTAGGACATGATCGCGGTATCGGTGAAGCCCGCCGCGTCCAGCGCCTGGCGAATAGCCTGTACCTGGCCGTCCATCGCCGCGGAAGGGGCGATAAAGTCGGCACCCGCCGCCGCCGCAACCACCGCCTGTTTGCCGAGGTTAGCCAGCGTCAGGTCGTTGTCCACGCCGTGATCGCACAGCACGCCACAGTGGCCGTGAGAGGTGTATTCGCAGAAGCAGGTATCGGACATGACGATCATTTCCGGTACGGTTTGCTTGCAGATGCGCGACATACGCGCCACCAGACCGTCTTCTTTCCAGGCGTCGCTGCCGGTGGCGTCGGTGTGGTGAGAGATGCCAAAGGTCATCACCGAGCGGATACCGGCGTTAGCAATGCGTTCAATTTCGCGCGCCAGATGCTTCTCTGGAATGCGCATCACGCCCGGCATGGCCTCGATGGCTTTGTAATCGTTGATTTCTTCTTCAACAAAGATCGGCAACACCAGGTCGTTTAAGCTCAGTGTTGTCTCTTCAAACATGGCGCGCAGCGCAGCGGATTTGCGCAGGCGACGGGGGCGATGGAGTAAGTCTGTCATGGTATGCCTGATGTTTGTGAAATAAGACCACTATTGTAACCGAATCAGGGTAAAGATGTTTTACTAAAGTGGTGGTTATGCTCATCGTACGGCCAGGCGGCATGGAACGCGACGAACGGATATTGCTTAATACCTCATGAGTGGAATGAATACTTAATTTTTATTATTTTGTGATTAAGTATATTTAATATTTTTGTTTTCATCTTTCATATTGGAGTAATGGTTTTTTTAAAACGATTTTTAAAAGTTTTTACTTTACTCAGCGGGAAAGTTTTTTATTATGTTCATCAGGTTCTTTTTCGGACCTGGCGCATACAGAACCGGAACTATTCTGTATATCTTAGGACATTATCCCCATCACGAAGAGGGGGATATTTGCACGGATTGCATCGCATGCCTTATCTCAGTAAACCACACGCCGAATTTATCGCGCTCGATAAGCATCTGGCGCCACGTGGCGTGAGCTTTA
Organism: Kluyvera sp.; assembly: GCF_965301105.1. Taxonomy (NCBI): domain Bacteria; kingdom Pseudomonadati; phylum Pseudomonadota; class Gammaproteobacteria; order Enterobacterales; family Enterobacteriaceae; genus Kluyvera; species Kluyvera sp. The sequence continues at coordinate 133,474 of NZ_CBDKZX010000006.1, read as the reverse complement.
ATCTGCAACCAGGGCAGAGTGTGCTGCCAGTTGACAGCACCCTGGGGGAGATGACCATCGTGGTACAAAAAGGGGCGGTTTCCCTACGCCGCGAAGAGCACAACGTTCTCTTTGGCCTGGTTCAGGGACCGTCGATTTTTGGTCTGGCCGCGGCGGCCAGCCCCATTCATAACCGTTATTCGCTCACAGCCGAAGCCGAATGCCGGGGGTACTACCTCCCGGCAAAAGAGACCCTACAATGCCTTGACCGCTATCAGCTCTGGCGAGAAGCGTTTTACTGGATGGCCTGGCAGACGCGTTTGCTGGAACAACGCGATAAGCAGTTAATTGGCGCTAACCATTATCATCAGATTCGCGCCACATTATTAATGATGCGCAACTGGGACGATAATATTCGCGCACGTATTGGCGTGCTGAATTATATTCAGCAACGTACGCGAATATCGCGCTCGGTGATAGCCGAGGTGTTAGCCGCGCTGCGCCAGGGCGATTATATCCAGATGGAAAAAGGCAAACTCGTCGGTATTACGCGTTTGCCTTCGGAATATTAAGAGGCGGGGATAACGTTGGCTTTATTACCGCTGAGCTCGGTCACTAATTCATTAATACCGTCGCTCATATTGACGAAGCGGGTTAACGGCGAGCGGGTCACCACCACGAAAGCGCCGACGTTAGACTGCGGAATCATCGCCATATAGGTGATAAAGCCGCCGCCGCCGCCGGTTTTCTGGATAATGCCAGGGCGACCATCTTTCGGCGCCATGTACACCCAGCCGAGGCCCAGCGCGTCGGCGCGGCCCGGCACGTCCATGCCAATCACGCGGGTTAACTGGCTACGCTTGTAGACCAGCGTCTGCATCCGGTCGGCCTGGCTGCTGCGGTGGTAGAAATCGGATGACAGATACTGCTGCATCCAGCGCATCATATCGCCCGGCGTAGAGTACACGCCACCGCTGCCCATGGCCGCCAGCGTGTTATTACACGGGCTGGCCCCTTTCTCCGCCACCATCAGGCGGCCACACTGGTCCGGCGATGGCGTAAACGTGGTGTCTTTCATGCCCAGCGGGCGCGCGATCTGCTCTTCAAACAGCTGTGGATAGGGTTTGTGCGCGGCGTTGCCCAGCGCGTCGGCCAGCAGGTCGAAGGCCAGGTTAGAGTAGCTGGCCTGCGAGCCCGGCGCGGCGTGCAGTTTTGCCGTTGACAGATAGCTCCAACGCTGCGACTGAGTCGGCCAGACGAAGACCGGACGATGCGCCGCGCCGCCCGGCTGCTCGCGCGGCAGAGAGCTGGTATGCGTTGCCAGGTTCACTAAGCGAATTGGCGTGCCGTTGTAAGTCGGGACGCTCGCGCCCGACGGTGCATATTTACTCAGCGGGTCGTCGAGCTTCACCACGCCCTGGTCGAGCAGTTTCACCAGCATTTCGCTGGTCATCAGCTTCGTCAGCGAGGCGATACGAATCACCGAGTCAAGCTGCGGATGCACGTTGTTGCCCGGACGGGTTTCGCCAAAGCTGCGGAACACGCGCTGGTTGCCGTCGATCACCACCAGGGCCATGCCGGTTGCGCCACTCCCGTAAAAGATATGGTTAGCGTATCGGTCAACAATATCGGACGCAAACGCGGGCGCGGTAATCGGCTGTGGCTGAGCTGCCTGCACCGAGGTCAATGACGCCACGCACAGCGCGGCAGAAAAAAGCAGACTACGTTTCAACGGAAGCATCCATGAATTGAAATGGGAGAGTAATGCGTATTTATACTAAAAATACATCGAATCGGCATCAGGCACAGCGCCATTAAACGGTATGATAGCGGGAAAAACGTAACCGAGCGTAAACGCGATGATTATTCCGCGATGTGGATACGCGCTTTTGTGATCCGACGCGTATGATAGAGACGTGGACCGCCTGCGAACTCTGGCGGTATTTTTCGGTCTGATTGCACAGTTACATTGCCTAATACCTCTTTACGGTAAAAACGATCCGTGGCGGTATTCTGTTGTCACAGCACAACGCAGAATCATAAGAAGTTAGCAGGAGAGTACGATGTTTAAGTCTTTTTTCCCTAAGCCGGGTCCCTTTTTTCTCTCGGCGTTTATTTGGGCAATGGTCGCGGTGATTTTCTGGCAGGTGGGCGGCGGTAGCTGGCTGCTGCGCCTGACCGGCGCGAGCAATGATGTGCCGATTAGCGCGGCGCGTTTCTGGTCGCTGAACTACCTGGTGTTTTATGCCTACTATCTGGTGTGCGTCGGGCTATTTGCCGGCTACTGGTTTATCCGCAGCCCGCACCGCTGGCAGTACTGGTCGATTCTGGGCACGGCGCTGATTATTTTTGTCACCTGGTTTCAGGTAGAAGTGAGCGTGGCAGTGAACGCCTGGTATGCGCCGTTTTACGATCTGATTCAAAAAGCGCTCTCCGCGCCGCATAAGGTCGCAATTGGCCAGTTTTATCAGGAAATTGGAATCTTTTTAGGTATCGCCTTTATTGCGGTAGTCATTGGCGTATTGAGTAACTTTTTCATTAGCCACTATATCTTTCGCTGGCGTACCGCGATGAACGAATACTACATCGCGCACTGGCAGCACCTGCGTCATATCGAGGGGGCGGCTCAACGTGTGCAGGAAGATACCATGCGTTTTGCCTCTACGCTTGAGGATATGGGCGTTAGCCTGCTGAACGCGATCATGAAACTGATTGCTTTTCTGCCGGTACTGGTCGCACTTTCCCCACATGTACGTGAACTGCCGATTGTTGGGTATATACCCTATGGTCTGGTGATTGCCGCCATTATCTGGTCGTTGCTCGGTACCGGTTTACTGGCGATAGTCGGTATCAAGCTACCGGGGTTAAATTTTAAGAATCAACGGGTGGAAGCGGCATATCGTAAGGAATTGGTGTACGGCGAGGATGATCCTAATCGCGCTACACCACCAACGGTACGCGAGCTGTTTGACGCCGTGCGCCATAACTACTTTAAACTCTATTTCCATTACACATATTTTAATATTGCACGCATCGTGTATATACAGGCAGATACCGTTTTCGGTCTGTTCCTGCTGTTTCCGTCGATTGTAGCCGGTACGATTACGCTCGGTCTGATGACGCAGATCAGTAACGTATTCGATCAGGTTCGTAGTTCGTTCCAGTATTTGATCAGCTCCTGGACCACGCTGGTGGAGCTGATGTCTATCTACAAACGTCTGCGCAGCTTCGAACGAGAGCTGGATAACAAAGATCTGCCGGATGAAATCGTTCAGCCGCAAAGTTAAGAAAACCGTTTATTTTTGATAAGGATAGCCCATGGCGATAGCCACAACGCGTTACCGTTCGTTTGCCCTGACCCTGCTGGCCGCCGCGCTGTTAAGCGCCTGTACCAGCCAGCAGGCACCGCAGTTGAAAGAGGGCGAAAAACCGGTCGATGTGGCAAGCGTGGTGCGGCAAAAAATGCCCGCCAGCGTGAAGGACAGAGACGCCTGGGCGCAGGCGCTGGCGAAGACTTTCGAGAGCCAGAAGCTGGCGCCGACGGAAGAGAATATCTGTTCGGTGCTGGCGGTCGCGCAACAGGAGTCGAACTATCAGTCCGACCCGTCGGTACCTAATCTGAGCAAAATCGCCTGGCAGGAGATCGACCGCCGGGCGGAGAAGATGCATATCCCGGTTTTCCTGGTGCACACCGCGCTGAAAATCAACTCGCCCAACGGTAAAAGCTACAGCGAACGGCTGGATAACGTGAAAACCGAAAAACAGCTGAGTGCGATATTCGACGACTTTATCGGCATGGTGCCGATGGGGCAGAAGCTGTTTGGCTCGCTTAACCCGGTCCACACCGGCGGGCCGATGCAGGTCAGCATCGCCTTTGCCGAACAGCATCAGGATAACTACCCGTGGAAGATGGAGGGCACCGTCCGCCAGGAGGTGTTCTCGCTGCGCGGCGGTCTGTGGTTCGGCACCTACCATCTGCTTAACTACCCGGCGAGCTACACGGCGCCTGTTTATCGCTACGCCGACTTTAATGCCGGTTGGTACGCTAGCCGTAACGCGGCTTTCCAGTATGCGGTCAGTAAAGCCACCGGCGTGAAACTGGCGCTGGATGGCGACGTTATCCTTTACGGCAGCGATAAGCCGGGCAGCACGGAGAAAGCGGTCAGGAAACTGGCGGATAAGCTGTCACTGAGCAACGCTGAAATTCACCGTCAGCTACAAAAAGGTGACAGCCAGGCGTTTGAAAGCACCGCGTTGTACAAAGGGGTGTATAAAATTGCCGAGCAAAAAGCGGGTAAACCGCTGGCCCGCGAGATGCTGCCGGGGATTCAGCTGGAGAGCCCGAAAATAACCCGTCAGTTAACCACGGCGTGGTTTGCTAAACGGGTTGATGAGCGCCGGGCCAAATGCATGGCGCTGAATTAATCGTGATGACGCAGGCGGCGCACCAGGGAAACCACGCCAAGGATGGCGCAGCCTGCGAGGAAGGGCACCAGGCCAAACAGCGTACTCACGCCGAGGCCAATTTCCACGCGCGGACGGCCGCTATCCTGAATCTGCATCAGGTGCTCATAGATACCTGGAGCGTGCAGCACCAGCGATAGCAGTTGCGCGCCTACTGAAAAGCACAGCAGGACGAAAAGCGCGTACGCGAGGTTGCCTGACGCGGAGGACGCCTTTTTCTTCCCACTGAACATGAGTTTTGACAAGGTAAAATCTGTCATTGGGACCTCCAGGATCACGTGAAGACGGATGATTGCGTGTTACTGGGGTGAGTGTGGCAGTAGATAGGAATTGTCAATATCGGATTTATGGTAAATTTTGAGCCAGAATATTCCTGGTTTTGCTGTCCGATTTACGCATTTCCCGCTTCAGCTTGAGGTTAAATCCCATTAACATTCGCTAACTGCCGTTCACACCACAGACGTTGTTGCGGGTTTATGGCATCCTGTTTTCTTTGTGATGGAGCCGCTATGAACCTGCCTGTAAAAATCCGCCGCGACTGGCACTACTACGCATTTGCGATTGGTCTTATCTTTATTCTTAACGGAATTGTTGGCCTGCTGGGTTTTGAGGCGAAGGGCTGGCAAACCTATGCCGTGGGGCTGGTAACGTGGGTGATTAGCTTCTGGCTGGCAGGGTTGATTATTCGTCGCAGAGAAGAGTAAAAGGTCAGGATTTATCGGGGCGCGTTGCTGCGCCCCGCATACACGTCTTAATCGTTCATTGATGTTTTCAGCGCTTTATCGGCCTGATGGCGTTCCAGCGCGAGCTCGATCAAGCGGGTAATCAATGATGTGTAGTCCAGACCGCTGGCCTGCCACAGTTTCGGGTACATGCTGATGTTGGTGAAGCCAGGCAAGGTGTTGATTTCGTTAATCACCACGTCGTTATCGGCAGTCAGGAACACATCCACGCGCGCCATACCGCTACAGCCTAACGTTTGATAAGCCTCAATCGCGACATGGCGGATTTTATCGTTCACTTCGGCGGGAATTGCTGCAGGAACCACCACCTTCGCGCCATTATCGTCAATGTACTTGGTATCGTACGCGTAGAACTCGCTGTTCAGCACGATCTCACCGCAGGTGCTGGCCTGCGGGTCGTCATTGCCCAGCACCGCGCACTCAATTTCACGGCCTTTAATACCTTGTTCCACCACGACTTTATGGTCGAATTCGAAGGCTAGCGCCACGGCTTTCGCATACTGCTCCGCATCGTTGACCTTGCTGACACCAACCGAAGACCCCTGATTTGCAGGCTTAACGAACAGCGGCAGACCCAGCTTCGCTTTGATCTCGTCGAAGGTGAAATTGTCGCGGTTGCGGCGCGTCAAGGTAACAAACGGCGCAATAGACAGCCCGGCATCGCGCAGCAGACGCTTGGTGACGTCTTTATCCATGCAGGCGGCTGAGCCCAGAACGTCGGAGCCGACAAACGGCAGGTTTGCCATACGTAGCATCCCCTGCAGGGAACCATCTTCCCCCAGCGTGCCGTGCACAATGGGGAAAATCACGTCAATGGCATCCAGCGGTTGGCCGCTTTCGGCGTCGATCATCTGCTGGCGTTCGCGGCCTGGAATATGGGCCAGCGTCGTCGTAGAAGGGCGCAGCGCGATACGGGCGGGGTCCTGAGCGTTGAGCAGATAGTTCTGCGCATCGCTGATGTGCCACTGCCCCTGTTTATCGATGCCTAACAGCACCACGTCAAACCGCGTTTTATCAATCGCTTCAACAATATTCTTCGCGGACTGTAGGGAGACTTCGTGCTCCGCCGATTTGCCGCCAAAAACAATCCCAACCCGCAACTTTGCCATTCTCTCAATCCATCCATTCCAAAACGCAAAGCACATAACATACCACGGGCGATGCGGGCTATCTGCCTTTTCCATATCGTTCCGCGCAAATCATCTTCAGGTGCTAAGCATAAGTCACTAATGTTCTGCATTTTCATCGTGATATGTATCACAAAAATGCGTTTGTTGACTGATAAAATCCTGAAGTTATCGATTGAGCATCTCTGACAATACGGCGAGAGAAGCGAGTTGCTAACCTGACAACTTGTTCCCGTCAATTGAAGTCAAACGCGTCGTTATGGAATCCTGGAAGGTTAACCTTATTTCCGTCTGGTTCGGCTGTTTTTTCACCGGGCTAGCGATTAGCCAGATTTTGCCTTTTTTACCGCTTTATGTGGCGCAGCTTGGCGTCACCTCGCACGAATCGCTGTCCATGTGGTCAGGCTTGACCTTCAGCGTCACCTTTCTGGTTTCGGCGATCGTTTCGCCAATGTGGGGAAGCCTCGCGGACCGTAAAGGCCGCAAGTTAATGCTGCTGCGCGCATCGCTCGGGATGGCGGTGGCGATTCTCCTGCAGGCCTTCGCCACCAACGTCTGGCAGCTCTTTTTCCTGCGCGCCATTATGGGCTTAACGTCCGGCTATATTCCTAACGCAATGGCCCTTGTGGCCTCGCAGGTGCCGCGTGAGCGCAGCGGCTGGGCGCTCAGCACCCTCTCGACGGCGCAGATCACCGGCGTGATCGGCGGGCCGCTGCTCGGCGGTTTTCTGGCTGACCATGTAGGGCTGCGAATGGTGTTCTTTATCACCGCATTCCTGCTGATGGTGAGCTTCCTGGTGACGCTGTTTTTAATCAAAGAGGGCTCCCGCCCGGTGCTGGAAAAAGGCGAGAAGCTGAGCGGTAAGGCGGTATTTGCCTCACTGCCGTATCCTGGGCTGGTGATCAGCCTGTTTGTGACGACGATGGTGATTCAGCTGTGTAACGGCTCGATTAGCCCAATTCTGGCGCTGTTTATTAAATCGATGTCGCCGGATAGCACTAACATTGCCTTCTTAAGCGGCATGATTGCCGCTGTGCCCGGCGTATCGGCGCTGATTTCCGCACCAAGGCTGGGCAAGCTCGGGGACCGTATTGGCACGGCCCGCATTTTGCTGGGCACGCTGGTCTTTGCCGTGGTGCTGTTCTTTGCCATGTCGTTTGTGACCACCCCGCTTCAGCTTGGCATTCTCCGTTTTATTCTTGGCTTTGCCGATGGCGCGATGCTGCCGGCGGTACAAACGCTGTTGCTCAAATATATTAGCGAGCGCGTTACCGGGCGTATATTCGGCTATAACCAGTCGTTTATGTATCTGGGTAATGTAGCAGGGCCGCTGATTGGCGCATCCATTTCCGCAATGGCCGGATTCCGCTGGGTATTTATCGCCACCGCGGTGATTGTGCTGATTAACCTATGGCAACTGGCGGTAATGCTCCGCCGTACCCAGCCGGTTCGCCAGTAATATCACGGTAACGATGGAAATAGCGGCACAACGTTATTTCCATCGATTCATTCCGCTGTTATTCAACTTTGTTCGATGGCCCTGCATTATTATGCGAGAGAAACGTTTCGCTGGCGAAAAATGAAACTAATTCCATGATATTCATGAGGATTATATTTTTGCGGGTTTCACTTGCAGAATTGTCTGGATATTGTAATTCTATTCCTGCTTGCCAAAGGGGAATGGAACCGTATGTTTTAGCGGTCTATTTATTTTTTCAGGGCCTGCATCCAGCCCATCGCTATCCATAAGGAAAACGCGCGATGAAAAATTTCATTGCTGAATTGCTGGTAAAACTAGCCGAAAAGGAAGATGAAGCAAACGCGCTACGTATTCAGGTTGATGCGCTGGAAGTGGTGGTGACTACGCTGCTACTGCATATGAAACAGCAGCCGCAGTCCGATCTGGAAAGCCACATTGCCGCCACGTTGAATAAGCTTACACCGCCGGAAGATGCTTCCGATCATCATCGCGAATTATTATATAACCATGTTAAACGGTTATTTCTAGCCCCCGAAAAATAGTAGGTCTTTGCTTATTTCACGCTGTCATTAAACTGTCACGCTCTTTTCTTACAGTCTCCATGTTTTCTTTTTTTTAAGTATTTATACATGGAGAAACTAACGTGAAATACCGTGCTATCGTTGCCGCATTATTACCTCTGCTGGGTCTGCCTACCGTTCACGCGGAGACCTCTACCGCTGTTCTCGATAACCGCGCCGCGCAAGGGGACATCACCCAGCCAGGCGGTGCTCGCCGTTTATCTGCCGATCAAACCGACGCGATTCGCGCCTCCTTAAATAATAAACAGGCCAAAAACGTTATTTTGCTGATTGGCGATGGGATGGGCGACTCTGAAATTACCGCCGCGCGTAACTACGCGGAAGGCGCGGGCGGTTATTTTAAAGGTATTGACGCGCTGCCGTTAACCGGCCAGTACACCCATTATGCGCTGAACAAAAAGACCGGTAAGCCGGACTACGTGACCGACTCCGCCGCGTCGGCCACCGCCTGGAGTACTGGCGTGAAAACCTATAACGGCGCGCTGGGCGTCGATATCCATGAAAAAGATCACCAGACGATTCTTGAGCTGGCGAAAGCGGCCGGCCTGGCGACCGGTAACGTGTCTACCGCCGAATTGCAGGATGCGACCCCTGCGGCGCAGATTTCTCATGTCACTTCGCGTAAGTGTTACGGCCCGAGCGTGACCAGCGAAAAATGCCCAACCAACGCGCTGGAAAAAGGCGGTAAAGGGTCCATTACCGAACAGCTGCTGAATGCCCGCGCAGACGTGACGCTGGGCGGCGGCGCAAAAACCTTCGCCGAAACTGCGACAGCGGGTGAATGGCAGGGTAAAACCCTGCGTGAGCAGGCGCAGGCGCGCGGCTATCAGCTAGTGGATAACGCCACCACGCTGGCGGCGATTACTCAGGCTAACCAGGACAAACCGTTGCTGGGGCTGTTCTCTGACGGCAATATGCCGGTTCGTTGGGAAGGGCCGAAGGCCTCTTATCATGGCAACCTGGATAAGCCAGCGGTGACCTGTACGCCGAACCCGAAACGTGATGCCAGCGTGCCGACTCTGGCGCAGATGACCGACAAAGCCATCTCCCTGTTGAGCGCCAACGAAAAAGGCTTCTTCCTGCAGGTTGAAGGGGCGTCGATCGATAAACAGGATCACGCGGCGAACCCGTGCGGCCAGATTGGCGAAACGGTCGATCTGGATGAAGCGGTACAAAAAGCGCTGGAATTTGCGAAAAAAGACGGCAATACCCTGGTGATCGTCACCGCTGACCACGCGCACGCCAGCCAGATTATTCCACCGGAAACCAAAGCGCCGGGCCTGACGCAGGCGTTGAATACCAAAGATGGGTCAGTGATGGTGATGAGCTACGGTAACTCGGAAGAGGAGTCAATGGAGCATACTGGCACCCAGCTGCGTATCGCGGCCTACGGCCCGCATGCCGCTAACGTAGTGGGCCTGACCGACCAGACTGATCTCTACTACACCATGAAAGCCGCGTTGGGGCTGTAATCTCCCGACCAGGCCGGCGGCATATAATTCGCTGCCGGCCTGGTAAAATTCCTGCCAGCGACCAGACTTACAGAGTTCTACTCACAAAAGGATGGTGCAATGAAAACAACATTACTGATTACCCTACTGTGTGGCGTGTTTGCGGCCAGCGCCGTGTCTGCGGCGACGACGGCAGCCGCGCCGGAGAAGACCCTGACGCCACAGCAACAGCGGATGAGTAGCTGCAATCAACAGGCGACCGCTAAAACCCTGAAGGGGGATGAGCGCAAAACCTATATGAGCAGCTGTCTGAAAGGGGAAGGGGCGACCGCAGACGGCAAAGCGTTAACGCCGCAGCAGCAAAAAATGAAGGATTGTAACGCGCAGGCCGCTCAGAAGACCCTGAAGGGCGACGAGCGTAAAACCTTTATGAGTACCTGTCTGAAGAAAAAGTAAATTCACTTCTTATGGCAAGCTAGCCTGGCCCGGCAGCGTGTGCCGGGCCAGCGTCATCAGGACTTACTCATCTTGTCCGATTTTTCCATGCATTTTGCCATCGCTTCGATGACCGCCGAGCGGAAGCCTTTTTCTTCCAGCACGCGCACAGCTTCAATCGTGGTACCGCCAGGCGAGCACACCATATCTTTCAGTTCACCCGGATGTTTACCGGTTTCCAGCACCATCTTCGCGGAGCCCATAACCGCCTGCGCGGCGAATTTATAGGCCTGGGCGCGCGGCATACCGCCCAGCACAGCGGCATCCGCCATCGCTTCGATAAACATAAATACATAGGCCGGTGCCGAGCCGCTAACGCCCACCACCGGGTGGATCATCGGTTCGGCAATTTCTTCCGCGGCCCCGAAGCAGCGGAAAATATTCAACACATCGGCGATATCTTCCGGGGTGACCAGCGCGTTTGGCGTGACCGACGTCATCCCGGCGTTAACCAGTGACGGCGTATTCGGCATGGCACGGACGATTTTACGATCGTGACCCAGCGCGCGCGCCAGCTGATCGAGGGTAATCCCGGCGGCAATGGAGACCACCAGTGAATCTTTGTTCAGGCTGGAAGCGATGTCGCTCAGTACCTTCACCATAATGCCCGGCTTCACGGCGCCAAAGACGATATCCGCCACCTGCGCCACTTCTTGCGGGCTTTGCGCCGCGTTAATGCCGAACTCATCGCGCAGCGCGGCGACTTTATCCGGGGAAGGGGTATAAACCCAAATCTGCCCAGGAAGTACCTGCCCGCTGGCAATCAGGCCGCCCAGAATGGCCTTTCCCATATTACCGCAGCCAATGAAGCCAATTTTCTTCTCCATCATGTCTCTCCCTCTGTCTGTTTTTTTGTAGTGTACTGTTATAGGCCATTCCCGGCGATGGGTAACGTAATTTTGTGACGCTGGTTGCACATTATTACGTCCGAAGACGCGCTTACCGTATAATCGCCCTTTAACAGCCAGCGTTAAGCGGAGTGAGTATGACGATTTGGGTGGACGCCGACGCGTGTCCGAACGTGATTAAAGAGGTGCTTTACCGCGCCGCAGACCGTACACAGATTGAGCTTGTGCTGGTGGCAAACCAGTATCTACGCGTGCCGCCGTCGCGCTTCATCCGCGCGATGGTGGTGCCAAAGGGGTTTGACGTTGCCGACAATGAAATTGTGCGCCTGTGCCAACCGGGCGATCTGGTGATAACCGCCGATATTCCGCTGGCCGCTGAGGTGCTGGAAAAGGGCGGGGCGGCGCTGAACCCACGTGGTGAACGCTACAGCGATGCCACTATCCGTGAACGTCTGACGCTGCGTGATTTTATGGACACAATGCGTTCCAGCGGTATTCAAACCGGCGGCCCCAGCGCGCTTTCCCAGCGCGATCGCCAGCAGTTCGCCGCAGAGCTGGACAAGTGGCTGTTGGCGGTAAAACGCGGCTGACAGGATTTCTGTCACCGGAATATGCTACCTTTGCCGCGTCGTTCGGCTTGTCAAAACAAGACAGTTTCATGTACTGTTAGCGCAACGGCTTGTGGAATTATTTTTTTACGCTTTAAAAGCAGACGATGGCTGGATATAAAGCGGATAAAATACGCAGGCTGAATCTTTTTGTAACCTAAAGTTTACACTTACTTGTGTACTAGTTTGGTGGTATTATTCACGCTTCACATGCACGTCCCGCAATTTTGCGTCATCAGGGGGAATTCCAGGTAATGACACAACCTATTTTTCTTATCGGAGCCAGAGGCTGCGGAAAAACAACAATAGGTCAAGCGCTTACCCATGCCTGCGATTTCCGTTTTGTTGATACTGACCAGGTGTTACAGCAGCGGTCAGGCATGAGCGTGGCGGATATCGTGGCAGCGGAAGGCTGGCCGGGTTTCCGCGCCAGAGAGACCGAAACGTTAATCTCCGTCACCCAGTCAGGGGCGGTTATCGCCACGGGCGGTGGAATTATCCTTGCACCGGTAAACCGCGAGTTTATGCGCCAGAACGGCGTTGTGGTGTACCTGAATGCGCCGGTTCCCGTTTTAGCGCGCCGTCTGGAAGCCTTTCCAGAAGCTGACCAGCGCCCGACGCTGACCGGTAAACCCATTAGCGAAGAAGTCGCCGATGTGCTGGCTCAGCGCGATGCGTTGTACCGTGAAACCGCCCATTACATCGTCGACGCTTCCGCCTCGCCGGAGCGCGTGGTGACGCTGATCCTCGACGCTCTGCACCTGGCCACCGCCAGCTAGCGAAACGCATCGCTTTCTCCCCATCTCTTCCTCATGCTGTGATGCACGCTGCCGATATAACCCTTTTTATTTTGCGGTTATATCGGGCGTAAATCACATTTTTCACCTATTCTGTATGTTATAGAAAAGTTAAAATCAAAACATATCAGGAGAGTACTGGAAACAACTGGAATCTTTACATTCCGCCTCCCGCGGCAGGTGCTACGCTTCTGAGCGGTATTTTTCATCCATCCAGGTGGCTATTTGTAAAGTGAACTTTCAGAAAAGCAGAAGGTAAATAACATGAGTGCAACGATGGCGATTCTTACGATAGGGGTGGTGCCCGTCAGTGAAGTGTTGCCGCTTTTGACCGAGCACATCAGGGAAGATCAGATCACCCACATCAGCCTGCTAGGCAAAATGAATCGTGCTGACGTCATGGAAGAGTATGCACCAGAACCCGGTGAAGAGCGCTTACTGGTTCTGCTAAATGATAACCAATTTGTTGAAGTATCCCGTCCGAAGGTGGAGTTGAGCCTCCAGGCCGTTATTGAGGTGCTGGACAACCAATCCTATGACGTCATCCTGTTACTGAACACATTCAAATTACGCAGTATGGTGGCGCGCAATGCGATGCTGCTGGAACCTCAGCGCATTATTCCACCGTTAGTCGCCTCTATCGTTGAGGGACACCAGGTCGGGGTGCTTGTGCCTGTCGAAGGCATTTTAAATGCCCAGCAGGAGAAGTGGCAGATGCTGCCCACCTCACCTTATTACGCGCTGGCCAACCCGAACCTCGATACCGATCAGCACCTGATTTCCGCAGGCAGTTCACTGCTGGAACAGGGGGCCGACGTGCTGGTACTGGATTCACTCAGCTATCACCAGCGTCACCGTGACCTATTACAAAAAGCGCTGGATGTGCCTGTTTTACTGTCGAATGTGCTGGTCGCCAGACTGGCGGCAGAATTATTGTGTTAACGGGAGAATTTCGCGTGACAGGTTTCTGTTCGCCCCCCTATATTGGTCTTTTGACGACACGATAATAAGGGCCTGTTTATGCTTCAAAGCAACGAATACTTCGACGGAAAAGTGAAATCCATTGGTTTTACCAGCAGCAGCACCGGGCGTGCGAGCGTGGGCGTGATGGCGGAAGGCGAATATACCTTCGGTACCGCGCAGCCGGAAGAGATGACCGTGATCAGCGGCGCGCTGAACGTGTTGTTACCGGGGGAAACTGAGTGGAAAGTCTATGCTGCCGGGGAAGTTTTCAACGTGCCGGGCCACAGCGAGTTTAACCTGCAGGTCGCAGAGCCAACCTCTTATCTGTGCCGCTATCTGTAATAGTTTCCCTTCCTGCTGCGGCAGGAAGGGAAACACCTCATTCATTAACGCTGCGCTTCGCCGCCTAACCCTTCCACCAGGCTTTTAATCAGCGCCGCCAGCTCGCCGGTCATCAGAATAAAGTCGGCATCGAAACGCTGGGCGTAGTCGTCACGATCGATATCTTCGTTCTGATCGCGCAGTTCGTCGCAGAACTTCAGGCGTTTAATCGAGCCGTCGTCGCACATCACAAACTGAATGCGCTGCTGCCAGTCGAGGGCCAGCTTGGTCACCAGCTTACCGGCTTCGATGTGGACAGCGATTTCGTCGCAAACCAGATCCTGTTTTTTCGCACGGATCACGCCGCCGTCTTCGAGGATCGCTTTCAGTTCGGCTTCATCAAGTAGCTGGAAGCCCTGCGCCGTGGTGCCAGAGCGCACCCATTCGGTCAGCGTCAGTTCGATCGGGTTTTCCAGCGTCAGCGGCACGACCGGCAGAGAACCGAGGCTCTTACGTAACAGCGCCAGCGTATCTTCCGCTTTTTTGGCGCTGGCGCAGTCGACCATAATCAGGTCGTTAACGGTGTCGATCCACATCATCGTCTGGCTGAAGCGACTGAAAGCGCGCGGCAGCAGAGAGTGCAGCACTTCATCTTTCAGGGAATCTTTTTCGGTCTTTTTCAGCTTACGACCCTGATCGGCTTCCAGTTTCTGGATCTTCGCTTCCAGCGCCTGTTTAATCACCGGAGAGGGCAGGATCTTCTCTTCTTTGCGCGCGCAGATAATGATCTGACCATTCGCTGTGTGCGTCAGCGCATCGCTGTGTGAACCCATCGGCGGCACCCAGCCGGTTTTCGCCATATCCTGGCTGCCGCACGGGGTGAAGGTCATCTCAGCGAGCTGTTTTTCCATCTCTTCCGCGCGCAGCGAGATGTCGCGGCTGAGACGATAAACCATTAAATTTTTGAACCACAGCATGATAATTTCCACGGTGTTATCGTTAAATCAGCGTGCAATGATAACGAATTGTCTCTGGCCTTGCATTGTTTTAAACAGGAGTGATGAATGCGAATTGGTATCGATCTGGGTGGAACGAAAACGGAAGTTATCGCGCTGAGCGATCGCGGGGAGCAGCTCTATCGTCACCGTCTGCCGACGCCGCGTGACTACCAGCAAACCATTGAGAACATTGCGCATCTCGTCGCACTGGCCGAAGAGGCGACCGGGCAAACCGGGACGGTGGGAATGGGCATTCCCGGCTCGATTTCGCCCTATACCGGGGTGGTGAAAAACGCCAATTCCACCTGGCTGAACGGCCAGCCGTTTGATAAAGATTTAAGCCGTCGTCTGAACCGCGAGGTGCGGCTGGCGAACGACGCCAACTGTCTTGCGGTGTCGGAAGCGGTAGACGGCGCGGCGGCGGGCGCGCAGACGGTGTTTGCGGTGATCATTGGTACCGGCTGCGGCGCGGGCGTGGCGATTGGCGGCCGCGCGCATATCGGCGGCAACGGCACGGCGGGCGAATGGGGGCATAATCCACTGCCGTGGATGAATGACGACGAGCTGCGCTATCGTGCGGAAGTGCCGTGCTACTGCGGTAAGCAGGGCTGCATTGAGACCTTTATTTCCGGTACCGGTTTTGCCACCGACTACCAGCGGTTAAGCGGGCGTCCATTGAAGGGCAGTGAGATTATGCGCCTGGTGGATGAAGGTGATGCGCTGGCAGAGCAGGCGCTCAGTCGCTACGAGCAGCGGCTGGCGAAATCGCTGGCCCACGTGGTGAATATTCTCGACCCGGACGTGATTGTGCTGGGCGGCGGGATGAGCAACGTTGAACGGCTATACCAGACGGTACCGCAGCTGGTGAAAGAATGGGTGTTTGGCGGTGAGTGCGAGACGCCGATTCGTAAAGCGCTGCACGGGGACTCCAGCGGGGTTCGCGGGGCGGCGTGGTTGTGGCCGGCGTGATTTAGCCCTCACCCTAACCCTCTCCCGAAGGGAGAGGGAACCGTCTTGTGTTGTTGGTGGGGAAAGCCGCCGTTCTGCACGGTTTTCTCCCTCTCCAGGAGGGAGGGGAACCTCACTCCACGCTAAACATTTTATCCAGTCGGCTATACCCCAGCCCGTTGATTTTCTTCACCTTAATTTGCACCGGAATCCGCTCTTTCATCGCCTCAACGTGGCTGATCACGCCGATGATTTTGCCGCTGGCGTTGAGGGCATCCAGCGCATCCAGCGCGGTATCGAGCGTTTCGCTGTCCAGCGTGCCGAAGCCTTCATCGAGGAACAGTGAGTCAATACGGGTTTTGTGGCTGACCAGATCGGAGAGCGCCAGTGCCAGCGCGAGGCTGACGAGGAAGCTTTCGCCACCGGAGAGCGTGCGGGTATCGCGCACCGCGTCCGCCTGCCAGGTATCAACGACCTCTAATTCCAGCGCATCGCTGGCTTTACGTTGCAGCAGATAACGACCATGCAGGCGGCTGAGCTGTTCGTTGGCGAGCCACACCAGATTATCCAGCGTCAGTCCCTGGGCGAATTTACGGAATTTATCCCCCTCTTTGGAGCCAATGAGCGCATTTAAATGCGCCCAGTCTTCCAGCACGGCATTGGCTTTTTCAATCTCAACGAAAAGCGACTGCTGCTGCTGACGATTGTCGCTGTCCTGCTTGAGCTGCTGGCGCAGTTCGCCCTGGCGCTCGCTGTTCTCGCGAAGCTGGCGGGCAAGCTGCTGAAGCTGTTCCTGCACGTCGGCAAGGCTCAAATCGGCGGTCAGCGTTTCCGGGCGCACGGTCAAATGATGTTGCAACGCTTCCTGTACCTGTGCGGCGAGGGTCTGGCGCTGCTGGTGCTGCGTCTCCAGCGTCTGTTTGAGCTGTTCAAGACGCTGGCGCTCGCCGGCATCCAGTAGCGCATCCAGAAATGTCTGTCGGTCCGGGAAGTGCGAGGCGGAAAGCTGCTGGTCGAAGGTCTGTTCCGCTTGCTGAAGACGCTCATTTTCCAGTTTTTCTTGTTGCTGGAGCGTTTGCCACTGGCTTTCCAGCGACACACAGTCATGATGCGCCTGTTGCCAGCCGTCAAGCGAGGCCTGCTGACCGTCGTCGGTATTTTCGGCGGTCGGTAGCGTTTCCAGCAGCGGCTGAATCAACGCCAGCTGCTGTTGAGTGCTCTGGAGCTGCGCCTGCTGCTGTTGCCACTGGGCTATCTCCGTTTCGCGCGCCGTCAGCCAACTGTTTTCATCGCCAGCGTCCGGTTGCGTCAGGCCAAAAGCCGTGAACGATTGATTAAGCGCGGCAGTGCGCTGCTCCTGTTCTTCGCGTAGCTGCGTTAGCTGCGCCTCAAGCTCGCGAAGCTGCTGTTCCAGCGTCAGGCGTTGTTGGTGCTGATAACGCTGCTGCTCGGCGTCGTCCTGTGCGGCCAGCCAGCCGTTGATATCGTCAGACGGTTGCAGATCGATATGCAGATGCTGGAGCGTCTCCTGCCACTGGGAGGTAAGTGCTTGCTCCTGCTGAGAAAGCGATGTGAGCTCGTCATTTTCGTTCTGCTGCTGCTTTTGCAGCGTCTCCAGTTGGCCACGCAGCGCCGCGCCGTTTTCGGTCAGCTGCGAAACCTCTTTTTCCAGCGCATCGCGACGTGCTTTGTTGGCGTCCGGTTTTAAAGCCTGATATTCGGCCAGCGCCGGATGGCTGGTGGAACCGCACAGCGGACACGGCGCGCCCGGCTGGAGACGCGCGCGCTCGGCTTCCAGCTTAACGATGGTGTCTTCCAAATCGCAAATGGCCTTAACGTCGGCCAACTGCTGTTTTTTCTCTTTATAGACCAGGCGCAGCGGGGTCAGTTCGGCGGTGATTTTCTCCAATTGCTGCTGGCGCTGCTGCTGAGCATCCATCAGCTGCTGTCGGCGGGAGTGGAGCGGGATAAAGCGCGCATGAAGGGTACTGAGCTGCTGGCGCTGCGGGCGCGACGCCGCGTGTTCGGCGATCCGGGCGGCGACCTCTTCCTGCGTGAGCGTTAGCGTGGAAGGCGGCAGCTGGCTGAGCTGTGCCGCCAGCGCATTACGGCGCTGTTCTTGCGTTTGTTGCTGTGCACGTTCCCGCGTCTGCTGAGCAAACGCGCTACGCCAGCCGGTTAGCTCGCTTTGCCAGCGCTGAATATGTTCATGCGCCTGCAGCCATTGTTGCTGTTGTTGCAGCGATTGCGTGAGCGTGGCGTGTTGGCGTTCCGCGCTGTAGCGAATGCGATCTCGTTGGGTACGGGCTGCCTGTAAGCGAGTATTCACTTGCAGAACCTGCGCACGGGTTTTGGCCACCGTGGCGGCCTGTTCCTGCATCTGTGACCAGTGCGGGCGCAGCGCTTCAGCGGGCTGCGCGCGGCTCAGCACGGCAAGCTGCGGCTGCGCCGCTTCCAGCGCCTGCTGGGCTTCTTTCAACGCCAGCTGGGTTTTCTGCTCGTCTTGTTCCAGCTCCGTTCGGCGTGACAGCCATTGCTGATGTGTGAGGGCGATCGCCTGCTGTTGTTGCCACTGCTTTTCATCGGAAGTAAGCGCCTGCAAACTTTGTTGTAGGGACTGTTGCTGCTCTTCGCTCAGCAGTACCACACCGCTGGCCTGGGCCTGAAGCTTGTCGAGGTCGTTACGCGCCTGCTTATGTTTTTCAAACACCTGCGCGGAAATCTGGCCGTAAATTTCGGTGCCGGTCAACTCTTCCAGCAGCTCGGCGCGCTCTTTCGGTTTGGCGTTGAGGAAGGCGGCAAACTGGCCCTGTGAAAGCAACATCGAGCGGGTAAAGCGGCCATAGTCCAGCCCGCTCAGCGACGCGGTCATCTCCAGCTTGTCTTTGACTTTATCCGCCAGAATTTGTCCGTCGGCGCAGCGTGCCAGCTCGACGCGCGGCGCCTGTAAATTACCGTCCGGCTGGTTGCGCGCGCGGTTCTGGCTCCAGAAGGCGCGATAGGCAATACCCTGTACTTCAAACTCGACTTCCGCCAGACACTCGGCGGTGTCGCGGGTCATCAGGTCATTTTGTGACTGCGAAACGGTATTAAGGCGCGGTGTCTCGTGGTACAGCGCCAGGCAAATAGCGTCGAGCAGGGTGGTTTTGCCCGCGCCGGTCGGGCCGGTGATGGCGAACAGACCGTTGCTGGCGAAAGGCTCCTGGGTGAAGTCGATTTTCCACTCGCCTTTGAGCGAGTTGAGGTTTTTCAGGCGCAGGCTGAGAATTTTCATGGTTGTTGTTCCTCGCCAAGGCTGTTTAGCGTTTCGTTGAACAGCGTTTGCAGGCGTTGCTGCTGCGGTTCCTCAAGTGTTTCCAGCGCCAGGCGGCGTTGGAATACCTCTTCAATACTCAGCTCGCTCAGGGTCTCACGCGTCTGACTTTCCAGAATGCGCTGGCGCTGCTCGCGGCTGCGGCGCACCAGCAGGACCTCGACCGGTAGATCGTCGGTGATGGCCTGGATTTTACGTTGAATGTCATGCAGATATTCGTCGCTGGTGATTTCGATATCGAGCCACGTGGTGGCCTCGGTATCGGTTTTCTCCCACGCCGCGAGCTGGGCGCTGATGCTGTCGAAATCGCCCTTGATCACCGCCAGCGCCTGCGTGATGGGGACGGTTAGCGGGGTCACTTCCGCCAGCTTGCCGTCGCTAAAGGTCACCAGATTCACGCTTTTCGCTTTGCCGGTTTCGTCAAAGCTTAACGGGAGAGGCGAGCCGCTGTAGCGGATATGCTCGCTGCCGCCGATTTTCTGCGCCCGGTGAATATGCCCCAGCGCGATGTAATCGGCCGGTGGGAAATTCTGCGCCGGGAAAGCATCCAGCGTGCCAATATAGATATCGCGCACCGCATCGCTTTTGCTGGCGCCGACGGTGGTCAGATGGCCGCTGGCGATAATCGGCAGCGTCAGGTTGTCGCGTAGCTCGCAGGCCTGTTGATACTGCTGCTGATAGTAATCAGTGATGCTTTCCAGTACCTGACGTACTTTTTCATTGCCAGAAAGCCCCGCCTGGCTGGTGATGATGTCGCGCGGACGCAGAAACGGCACCGGGCAGAACACTGCGCCGGGCGTGCCGTCGCGCTGATTCAGAATAAACGGCGCATGGCCGGCGTTGGCAATCACCGTGGTGTTGAGGAATGACAGAATATCGCGCGATTCGTTAAGTGTCGCCACCGAGTCATGGTTGCCCGCCAGCACTACCAGATGGCAGCCCGTTTGCTGAAGATTGACCACAAACCGGTTATACAGCTCGCGCGCATAGCTTGGCGGCGAACCGGTATCGAAGATGTCGCCCGCGACGATAATCGCGTCTACGCGCTCCGCCTCGGCGGTGGTCAGCAGCCAGCGCAGAAAGGCATCGTGTTCGGCCGCGCGGCTCTTGCTGTAGAAGTTCTGGCCGAGGTGCCAGTCCGAGGTATGGATAATGCGCATAGCGATTCCGTAAGAAGTGACGTAAAGTTGATTATAAACATTCACCTACGCTGGGGTCGATGAGCGCGTATGGCGCGTGTCATAAACGGTTAAGCGCGATCATCAAACGGTCATGTTTATCATAAAACTGTCATAAATCTGACGCATAATGACGCCGTATATAATACTGATGTCTAAAAACAGGGCAAATAATGGCAAGACGTATTCTGGTCGTTGAAGATGAAGCGCCAATCCGCGAAATGGTCTGTTTCGTGCTGGAACAAAACGGTTTTCAGCCAGTAGAAGCGGAAGATTACGATACCGCAGTGAGTAAACTGAATGAACCCTGGCCCGACCTTATTCTGCTCGACTGGATGTTACCGGGCGGTTCGGGGCTGCAATTTATTAAGCATATCAAACGTGAAGCCTTAACCCGCGATATTCCGGTGGTGATGCTAACCGCCCGCGGTGAAGAGGAAGATCGAGTGCGCGGCCTGGAGACGGGCGCGGATGATTACATTACTAAGCCATTCTCGCCGAAAGAGCTGGTCGCGCGCATTAAAGCCGTGATGCGGCGTATTTCCCCGATGGCGGTGGAAGAGGTGATCGAGATGCAGGGCCTGAGCCTCGACCCCACTTCCCATCGCGTGATGACCGGTGAAAATCCCCTCGATATGGGGCCGACTGAATTTAAGCTATTACACTTCTTTATGACTCACCCGGAGCGCGTGTACAGCCGAGAACAGCTGCTGAACCACGTCTGGGGCACTAACGTGTATGTGGAAGACCGCACCGTCGACGTTCACATTCGTCGTTTGCGTAAGGCGCTGGAGCACAGCGGCCACGATCGTATGGTGCAAACCGTTCGCGGCACGGGCTATCGTTTCTCCGCCCGATTCTAATTTTTGACAGGAGAGTGACGCGTGCTGGAACGGCTGTCATGGAAAAGGCTGGCCCTGGAGCTGCTATTATGTTGTCTCCCGGCTGTCGTACTGGGACTGATTTTTGGTTATCTGCCGTGGTTTTTACTGGCGGCAGTGACCGGCCTGCTGATCTGGCATTTCTGGAATCTGTTGCGTTTGTCGTGGTGGCTGTGGGTCGATAGAAGTATGACGCCGCCGCCGGGTCGCGGCAGCTGGGAGCCGCTGCTGTACGGGCTTAACCAGATGCAGTTGCGTAATAAAAAACGTCGCCGCGAGCTGGGAAATCTGATTAAACGCTTTCGTAGCGGCGCCGAGTCGCTGCCAGACGCCGTAGTGTTGACCACGGAAGAAGGGGCGATCTTCTGGTGTAATGGCCTCGCCCAGCAGCTGCTGGGGCTTCGCTGGCCCGACGATAGCGGGCAGAACATCCTCAACCTGCTGCGTTACCCCGAATTTACCCAACACCTCAAAAAGCGCGATTTTCTCAAGCCGCTGCATCTGGTGCTGAATAACGGTCGCCATCTGGAAATCCGCATTATGCCGTATACCGACCGTCAGCTGCTGATGGTGGCGCGCGACGTGACGCAGATGCACCAGTTGGAAGGGGCTCGGCGGAATTTCTTCGCCAACGTTAGCCACGAGTTACGTACGCCGCTCACCGTGCTGCAAGGTTACCTGGAGATGATGCACGAGCAGGTGCTGGAAGGGAACGTGCGCGAAAAAGCGCTGCACACCATGCGCGAGCAGACCCAGCGCATGGAAGGGTTGGTCAGGCAGCTGTTAACGTTGTCGAAGATTGAAGCCTCGCCGACGCTCGCGCTGAATGAAAAAATCGACGTACCGATGATGCTGCGCGTGGTCGAGCGTGAAGCGCAGACGCTGAGCCAGCAGAAGCATCAGTTCCGCTTTGAAGTGGATGAAACGCTGAAGGTGCTGGGCAATGAGGATCAACTGCGTAGCGCGATGTCGAATCTGGTCTATAACGCCGTCAATCATACGCCGGAAGGCACGTTGATTACGGTGCGCTGGCAGCGTGCGCCGCACGGGGCGCTGTTTAGCGTCGAAGATAACGGGCCAGGTATCGCGCCAGAGCATCTGCCAAGGCTGACCGAACGCTTTTATCGCGTGGATAAAGCGCGCTCCAGGCAGACCGGCGGCAGTGGGCTGGGGTTAGCGATTGTGAAACATGCCGTCAGCCACCACGACAGTCGCCTGGAGATTAGCAGTGAAGTCGGCAAGGGATCGTGCTTTAGCTTCCTGCTGCCGGAACGTTTAATTGCCAAAAACAGCGACTGATCGCCAGCTTGTCATCTTAACTTTCCACAGACCAGCCCCGGCTGGTCTGTTTGCTTTGCAGTCAAGGAAACGCTGCCTGATTAACGAACGTCTGGTTGTTTTTTGTTCGCATGATTAGCCGGATGTTTTTCTTAAATCCAGTTAATAAGTCTGGCCATTAATTGAGTATCAATATAATCATCTGGTTTTGCGATCCCGTGTTGCTTTAAAACGTTATAAGCGTTTAAATTGGCCCCCATACGGTCGTAAACAGACTGTATATACGCGGTAAATCAAAAAACTATTCTTATTTACTCCGTGAAGGGAGCATATCCCTCTGAGTTTATCGTTGGTTTGCTCTGTATCATTCCGCTGAATCCATTGCGATAAATTTGTTTTACAACACCACATCCACAGGCAGTAGTTACATATGACCCATCAATTAAAATCGCGTGACATCATCGCTCTGGGCTTTATGACCTTTGCGTTGTTTGTTGGCGCAGGTAACATCATTTTTCCTCCTATGGTTGGTCTGCAGGCCGGTCCTCACGTCTGGACCGCGGCGATTGGCTTTCTGATTACTGCTGTGGGTCTTCCGGTGCTTACCGTGGTCGCGCTCGCAAAAGTGGGCGGCGGCGTTGATAGCCTGAGCACGCCAATCGGCAAAGTGGCGGGCGTGCTGCTTGCCACCGTCTGCTACCTGGCGGTTGGGCCGCTGTTTGCTACGCCGCGTACCGCGACCGTCTCGTTTGAAATTGGTATTGCGCCGCTGACCGGTAGCGGTGAGCTGCCGCTGTTTATCTATAGCCTTATCTATTTTGCGCTGGTGATTCTGGTCTCGCTGTATCCGGGCAAGCTGCTCGATACCGTCGGCAACTTCCTGGCGCCGCTGAAAATTCTGGCGCTGATTGTGCTGGCCGTTGCTGCGGTTATCTGGCCCGCTGGCCCGATCAGCCATGCGTTGGATGCCTATGAAACCGCCGCGTTTTCTAATGGTTTCGTCAACGGTTACCTGACCATGGATACGCTTGGCGCGATGGTCTTCGGGATTGTTATCGTCAATGCCGCGCGTTCTCGCGGTGTGACGGAAGCGCGTTTACTGACTCGCTACACTATCTGGGCTGGCCTGATGGCCGGCGTCGGCTTGACGCTGCTGTATCTGGCGCTGTTCCGCCTGGGTTCTGACAGCGCGATTCTGGTCGATCAGAACGCCAACGGCGCGGCCATTCTGCATGCTTACGTTCAGCACACTTTCGGTGGTGCCGGGAGCTTCCTGCTGGCGGCGCTGATCTTCATCGCCTGTCTGGTGACCGCGGTTGGCCTGACCTGCGCTTGTGCCGAGTTCTTTGCTCAGTACCTGCCGTTCTCCTACCGTACGCTGGTGTTTATCCTTGGTTTGTTCTCAATGGCGGTATCAAATCTGGGGCTGAGCCATCTGATTCAGATTTCGATTCCGGTGCTGACGGCCATCTATCCACCGTGTATCGCACTTGTAGTACTCAGCTTTACGCGTAATTGGTGGCATAATTCGGGCCGCGTTATTGCACCACCGATGTTCATCAGCCTTGTTTTTGGTATCCTTGACGGGATTAAAGCCTCTGCGTTCGCAGACGTGCTGCCGGGGTGGGCCGCTCGTCTGCCGCTGGCCGAGCAGGGTCTGGCATGGCTGATGCCGACGGTCGTTATGGCGGTTCTGGCGATTGTCTGGGACCGTATGGCGGGTCGTCAGGTGACATCAAGCGCGCATTAATTCGCGTCGCAGAGTCAGGTGTTTTAACCACGGAACGTGATGTTCCGTGGTTTTTTATTTTGGGTACTTTCACCTAAGTCGTTCGCGGTGACGCGGGGATGATGGGTATGACATGGCACTGGAAACGATGGAAAACAACAAGCTGAAGCGCGGGTTAAGCACCCGACACATTCGCTTTATGGCCCTCGGATCGGCAATTGGTACGGGGCTGTTTTACGGCTCCGCCGACGCCATCAAGATGGCCGGGCCAAGCGTGCTGCTGGCCTATATTATCGGCGGCGTGGCCGCTTATATCATTATGCGTGCACTGGGCGAGATGTCGGTGCATAACCCGTCGGCCAGCTCGTTTTCCCGCTATGCGCAGGAAAACCTCGGCCCACTGGCGGGCTATATTACCGGCTGGACCTACTGCTTTGAGATTTTGATTGTCGCCATTGCCGACGTCACCGCGTTCGGCATTTATATGGGCGTCTGGTTCCCGGCGGTGCCGCACTGGATCTGGGTGCTCAGCGTGGTGCTGATTATCTGCGCCATTAACCTGATGAGCGTGAAGGTATTTGGCGAGCTGGAGTTCTGGTTCTCCTTCTTCAAGGTCGCCACTATTATCATCATGATTGTGGCCGGTTTTGGCATCATTATCTGGGGCATCGGCAACGGTGGGCAGCCTACGGGTATTCATAACCTGTGGAGCAACGGCGGCTTCTTCAGCAACGGTTGGCTCGGCATGGTGATGTCACTGCAGATGGTGATGTTCGCCTACGGCGGTATCGAGATTATCGGTATTACCGCCGGGGAAGCAAAAGACCCGGAGAAATCCATTCCGCGCGCCATCAACTCGGTGCCGATGCGTATTCTGGTGTTCTACGTGGGTACGCTGTTCGTGATTATGTCCATCTACCCGTGGAACCAGGTGGGTACCGACGGCAGCCCGTTTGTGCTGACTTTCCAGCATATGGGGATTACCTTCGCGGCCAGTATTCTTAACTTTGTGGTGCTGACGGCGTCGCTGTCGGCGATTAACTCCGACGTGTTCGGCGTAGGCCGTATGCTGCACGGCATGGCCGAGCAGGGCAGCGCGCCGAAGGTGTTTGCCAAAACCTCGCGCCGCGGTATTCCGTGGGTGACGGTGATGGTGATGACCATCGCGCTGCTGTTTGCGGTGTACCTGAACTACATCATGCCGGAAAACGTCTTCCTGGTGATCGCGTCGCTGGCCACCTTCGCCACCGTGTGGGTGTGGATTATGATCCTGCTGTCGCAGGTGGCGTTCCGTCGCCGCCTGTCGGCAGATGAAGTGAAGGCGTTGAAGTTTAAGGTACCGGGCGGCGTCGCCACCACGATTGTGGGGCTGGTATTCCTGGTCTTTATCATCGGCCTGATTGGCTATCACCCGGATACGCGCATCTCGCTGTACGTTGGTTTTGCGTGGATTATCCTGCTGCTGGTGGGGTGGATGTTTAAAACCCGCCGCCGTCGCTAATCATCGCGAACGTTGTTAAACCCGGCCTTGCGCCGGGTTTTTTGTCTGTGCAATCTGCGCCCCCGTCCTCCTCCCTACAAAAAAGTGTGAAAGAGGATTAGAGGGGCAGGGACGTATGGCAAGGTGTGCTCATTTTGATGATAGGGGATAGATGATGTTAAACGCCTGGCACCTTCCGGTTGCGCCCTTTATTAAGCAGCGGCAGGATAAACTGATTATCACGCTGTGGCTGCGCGGCGATGACCTTCCGCAGCGGGTGACGATGCGCGCGGAAGTGGACAACGAAGAGACAACGGTGCCCATGCACCGTCGCGGTAAATCGCCTGTAGTTGATGTTGTGCAGTGGCGTGCAGAAATCGCGCTGCACGAGGGCCAGCCGCGCCGTCGCTATGCGTTTAAGCTGTTGTGGAGTGACCGCCAATTATGGTTCGCGCCAAAAGGTTTGAGCGCCTTCCCGCCAGCGAAGCTGGAACTCTTTGCCTATGATTGCCCGGACGACAGCCCGCAGTGGGTAAGCGAGCAGATTTTCTACCAGATCTTCCCCGACCGTTTCGCGCGTAGCCAGAAGCGCAGCGAGCAGCAGGACAAGGTCTATCATCATCATGCCGCCGGGCACGACATTATCCTGCGCGACTGGGATGAACCATTGACCGCCGAAGCCGGCGGCTCGACCTTCTACGGCGGCGATCTTGACGGTATCAGCGAGAAGCTACCGTACCTCAAGGCCTTGGGCGTAACCGCGTTGTACCTGAACCCGGTCTTCACCGCGCCGAGCGTGCACAAGTACGATACCGAAAATTACCGCGAAGTGGATCCGCAGTTTGGCGGTAACGATGCGCTGCTGCGCCTGCGGCACAACACGCAGCGTGAAGGCATGCGGCTGATACTCGACGGCGTCTTCAACCACAGCGGCGACACACATGCCTGGTTCGACCGACATCACCGCGGCGACAACGGCGCGTGCCATGATGCGAGCTCTCCGTGGCGGGATCGCTACAGTTTCTCTGCCGAAGGCAAGGCGCTGGATTGGTTAGGCTATTCCAGCCTCCCGAAGCTCGACTATCAGTCATCAACGTTGATTGACGAAATCTACGGCGGCGAGGACAGCATTGTGCGTCACTGGCTGAAAGCGCCGTGGAGCATGGACGGCTGGCGGCTGGATGTGGTGCATATGCTCGGCGAAGCAGGGGGAGCGAAGAACAACCTCAAGCACGTTGCGGCGATAACGCAGTCGGCGAAAGCGGCACGCCCGGATGCCTTCGTCTTCGGTGAGCACTTCGGTGATGCGCGGCAGTGGTTGCAGCAGGATGCGGAAGATTCGGCGATGAACTACCGCGGCTTTACCTTTCCGCTGTGGGGGTTCCTTGCCAACACCGATATTTCATACGACCCGCAGAAAATCGATGCGCAAACCTGCATGGCGTGGATGGAGGATTACCGCGCCGGGCTGTCCCATCAGCAGCAGTTGCGCATGTTTAACCAGCTTGATAGCCACGATACCGCGCGCTTTAAATCGCTGCTCGGTCGTGACGTGGCGCGTCTGCCGCTGGCGGTGGTGTGGTTGTTCTGCTGGCCCGGCGTGCCGTGTATCTATTACGGTGATGAAGTGGGTCTGGATGGTAATAACGATCCCTTCTGCCGCAAGCCGTTCCCATGGAATGAAAGCCTGCAGGACCAAACGCTGCTGGCGCTGTATCAGCGCTTAGCCGCGTTGCGTAAAGCGACACCGGCCCTGCGCCACGGTGGATGCCAGGTGCTGTACGCCGAAGGCGATGTGGTGGTGTTCCTGCGCGTATTGGGCGCGGAACGTGTGCTGGTGGCGATTAACCGCGGGGAATCCTGTGAGGTGACGCTGCCGATATCGCCGCTGCTTGCTGTGGGGGAGTGGAAGCGCCGGGAAGGGGAAGGGCAACAGGCTTATGCCACGCTGTCTCTCCCGGCAATTTCCGCCACGGTGTGGACCGCTCATTGATACAGGCGAGCAATCTCAGCGCTGGCCAGCAGGGTTTCCCGCCACCAGCGCTGAGCTAAGCCATCGCTACCGTTACGCCATGCCATATAGGCAACATCCTTCTGACGGAAAGAGATAACCGATTTTTCGACCAGCTCGCCGGTGCTAAGCCACGGGCTGGCGATATGTCGGGGGAGAAAACCACAGCCGATGCCGGCGCGAAGCAGCATCACCTTGCTATTAAAATCGTCAACACGAATTTGCGGCTGCTCGTCCATCAGATTGGTTTGCAGTGGGTGGCAATAGCGTGCACTGTCGCTGATGATCACCGCGCGGTGCAGGCACAGTTGTTCATTGGTTAAGTCTTCCGGCACCGTGGCAAGCGGGTGATTGGGGGAAACGACGAAAACATTGTCCAGCGTGCCGAGCATATGGTAGGACCAGGCCGCAGATGTCGGCGGCTCGTTGATGGCGCCGAGTATGATATCTGCGCCGTTATGCGTCAGCTCTTCCCAGGAACCGGCCAGCGTATGGTGGGTGAAATTGAGGCGTGTTTGCCTGTTCAGCGCATAAAAGGCTTCGATGTGCGGCAGTAGGGAGGCAAAAGGAAACGAGTCATCCAGCGCAATCGCCAGCTCCTTCTCCCAGCCCGCACTCAGCTGCAGCGCCTGTTTTTCCAGATCTTTTGCCGCATTCAGCAGGAGCCGTCCCTTTTCCAGCACCATACGTCCGGTATCGGTGAATTTTGCCCGATGCCCGGAGCGATCGAGCAGTTCGATACTCAGATCGCTTTCCAGCTTCTGGATCATATAACTCAGGGCAGCGGGTGTTTTAAACAGTGATTCCGCCGCC
Source organism: Kluyvera sp. (assembly GCF_965301105.1). Classification (NCBI taxonomy): domain Bacteria; kingdom Pseudomonadati; phylum Pseudomonadota; class Gammaproteobacteria; order Enterobacterales; family Enterobacteriaceae; genus Kluyvera; species Kluyvera sp. Next base: position 104,988 of record NZ_CBDKZX010000006.1, on the reverse strand, counting down.
GCGGCGAAGGTACCGTGTTTGTCGATAGCGTCAAGGATCAGTAAGACGTCGAGATTAATGCGCATAAGAAAAAAATATCCTGAAAAATAAACTACTCAGTTGTAACGAATAGGGAAAAACAATGCTAGTGAATAAATTAGATGAAACCTGCGCATTTTTTTGATTCATGAATGAGATTCATCGTAATAAGAAAATAATACCGTCACAGGATGGTAAGTTTTCTTTAATAACTTGTTAGAAATTTCCCGCTATACTCAACAGGCTTTCTGATTCAGGATCCTGCTGCTGACGGCAGTGTAAGACCGTTGCCTTTTAACTTATTGATTAAGAAGGTGTGTTATGTCTATTCGGGAACTGATTGACCCTCAAAACTCTACTCTTATTTTTATTGACCATCAGCCGCAAATGTCTTTTGGCGTGGCAAATATCGATCGTCAAACGCTGAAAAATAATACCGTAGCGTTAGCGAAAGCCGGGAAAATATTTAATGTTCCGGTTATTTATACTTCCGTGGAAACCAAAAGTTTCAGTGGCTACATTTGGCCTGAATTGCTTGCTGTACACCCTGATGTAAAGCCTATCGAACGAACCTCCATGAACTCCTGGGAAGACGCTGCGTTTGTTAAAGCGGTGGAAGCCACCGGGCGTAAAAAGCTGATCATTTCCGCGCTGTGGACTGAAGTTTGCCTGACCTTCCCGGCCCTGATGGCGCTGGAAGCTGGCTATGAAGTCTATGTGGTGACCGACACTTCTGGCGGTACCTCCGTTGACGCTCATGAGCGTTCAATTGACCGCATGGTACAGGCTGGCGCAGTGCCGGTAACCTGGCAGCAGGTTCTGCTCGAGTACCAGCGCGACTGGTCGCGCAAAGAGACCTACGACGCGGTCATGGATCTGGTACGTGAACACAGCGGCGCTTACGGGATGGGCGTGGATTACGCCTACACCATGGTGCATGGCGCACCTGAACGTAAAGCCTAAGGTGAGGATGCCGACGGGGTCTCTCCCCGTCGGTTGGTCAGCGCAAGGAACCTATCGTCATGACGCAAAAGCACGTCACGCTGGTGATTACTCACGCCATTCGCCCTGAACACGTCGCACAATATGAAGCCTGGCTGGGCGAAATTATGCCCGTGGCGGCGAGCTACCCCGGCCACCTGGGCGCGAACGTGATTCGCCCGGTCGACGGGCAGACGGCGTGGAATATTATTATTCGCTTTGACACCCTCGAGCATCTTTACGCCTGGACTCAGTCTGACGTCCGTCGCCAGCTGGTTAATGAGATTGCGCCATTGCTCGGCGAAGGCGATCACACTGAAATTCGTACCGAACCCGCCTTCTGGTTTACGCCGCCCGCAGCGCACGTGCGCCAGCCGAAACGCTGGAAACAGTTTCTGATAACGCTGCTGGTGATTTTCCCCAGTACTAACCTGGTGCCCGCCATTACCGGCGCGCTGCTGCCCTCGTTAAAGGGAACCTTGTTGCTGCATTTTCTCAACGATGCCTGTGTGGTCGCGCTGGTGGTCTGGTTCTGGATGCCCATCGTGACCCGCCTGTTTGCCGGCTGGCTAAAAAAAGCCTGAGCTGGCCAAGGAGAACGTTATGTCACAAACAGCCACACTGATTTTAACTCAGGGGCAGATTCATACTCTGGACCCGCAACGGCCGCGCGCCGAAGCAGTGGCGATCGCCGATGGCAAAATCCTCGCTGTCGGTAGCGACGCGCAGATGTTGTCTTATGCGGGCGAAGGCACGCAGATTATCGACCTTCATGGCCACACCGTGGTGCCAGGGCTTAACGACTCGCACCTGCACTTGATTCGCGGCGGTCTGAACTACAATCTTGAACTGCGCTGGGAAGGCGTGCCGTCGCTGGCGGATGCGCTGCGGATGCTGAAAGAGCAGGCCGACCGTACGCCGTCGCCGCAGTGGGTGCGCGTTGTCGGCGGCTGGAGCGAGTTCCAGTTCGCCGAACGCCGCATGCCGACGCTGGAAGAGCTGAACGAAGCCGCGCCGGATACGCCGGTGTTTGTGCTGCACCTCTACGATCGCGCGTTGCTCAACCGCGCGGCGCTGAAAGCTGTCGGCTATACCAAAGAGACGCCGGCACCGGCGGGCGGCGAGATCGTTCGCGATAACAACGGCAACCCTACCGGGATGCTAATCGCCAAACCAAACGCCATGATCCTTTACGCCACGCTGGCGAAAGGGCCGAAGCTGCCGCTGGAACAGCAGGTGAACTCTACCCGCCAGTTTATGCGCGAACTCAACCGGCTGGGCCTGACCAGCGCCATCGACGCGGGCGGCGGTTTCCAGAACTACCCGGAAGATTACGAAATTATCGAACAGCTGCATGCTAACAAGCAGATGACTATTCGTATCGCCTACAACCTGTTTACTCAGCGTCCGAAGCAGGAGCTGGACGACTTTGAGCGCTGGACCGATATGCTCAAGCCGGGGCAGGGTACTGATTTTTATCGTGCCAACGGGGCGGGGGAGATGCTGGTATTTTCGGCAGCCGATTTTGAAGACTTCCTGCAGCCGCGTCCGGATCTGCCGCCAGGGATGGAAGAAGAGCTGGAACGCGTGGTGCGTCATCTGGTTGAGCACCGCTGGCCGTTCCGCCTGCATGCCACCTATGATGAATCCATCAGCCGCATGCTCGATGTGTTTGAAAAAGTGAACCGCGAAATTCCGTTTAACGGTCTGCACTGGTTCTTTGACCACGCAGAGACCATTACCGAACGTAATATCGAACGAGTGAAAGCGCTGGGGGGCGGCATTGCGGTGCAGCACCGGATGGCTTTCCAGGGAGAATACTTTGTCGATCGCTACGGGAAAGACGCGGTGAAACACACGCCGCCGGTGGTGAAGATGCTGGAGATGGAGGTGCCGGTTGGTCTCGGTACCGATGCGACGCGTGTGGCGAGCTATAACCCGTGGACGGCGCTGTACTGGCTGGTATCCGGGCGAACCGTGGGCGGGTTGGCGATGTACGACGACGAAAATCGCCTGCCGCGCGACGTGGCGCTGGAGCTGTGGACGGCGGGTAGCGCCTGGTTCTCCAGCGAGCAGGGCAAAAAAGGTCGTATAGCCGCCGGGCAACTGGCAGATCTGGTGGCGTTGTCGAAGGATTACTTCAGCGTACCGGAAGAGGAGATTAAGGGGATTGAGTCAGTAATGACGATTGTCGATGGCCGCGTGGTGTACGCCGCCGGGCACTTTACCCCGCTGGCGCCGCCGCCCATTCCGGTGCTGCCGGAGTGGTCACCGGTGGTCAAAGTGCCGGGGCACTACCGTTCAGCGCCTCCGGGCTCCGATCATATCGGCGCGGTAGTGCAGATGCACCAGTGCTGCGGCAGCTGCGGCGTTCATGGGCATCAGCACGATCTGGCGCGTAAATCCGGCGTGCCGGTATCTGATGACCGCGCCTTCTGGGGCGCGCTGGGCTGTTCCTGCTTCTCGTTCTAATCTTTCGATAACAAAAAAGGCTCGCAAAATGCGAGCCTTTTTAGCAGAACGCGAGCCGATTACAGGCTGGAGACGTTCTCGCTCAGGTATTTAGCCACGCCGTCCGGAGAAGCGTTCATGCCTTCTTTCCCTTTTTCCCACTGCGCCGGGCACACTTCGCCGTGCTGCTCGTGGAACTGCAGCGCATCAACCATACGCAGCATTTCGTCGATGTTACGGCCCAGCGGCAGGTCGTTAACCACCTGGTGGCGAACAACACCGTTAGCGTCGATCAGGAAGGATCCGCGCAGCGCAACGCCTTCGTCCGGGTGTTCGATACCGTAAGCTTTCTGGATTTCGCGCTTAACGTCAGCAACCATTGCGTATTTCACTGCACCGATGCCGCCTTTGTCGACCGGGGTGTTACGCCATGCGTTGTGAACGAATTCGGAGTCAAAGGAGACGCCAACCACTTCAACGCCGCGCTTCTGGAACTCTTCGTAACGTTTGTCGAAGGCGATCAGCTCAGACGGGCAGACGAAGGTGAAGTCCATCGGCCAGAAGAACAGAACGGTGGCTTTACCCTGGGTGTGCTGTTTGAAATTGAATTTCTCAACGATTTCACCGTTGCCCAGTACCGCAGCTGCGGTGAAGTCAGGCGCTTGACGAGTAACCAGAACCATGGGGTTCTCCTTTGAATTTATAAGGTTAATGGAACGCAACGCGGGCCAGTATAGGGAGGGTAAGCGGCTAATACAAAAAGGCTTTGACGATTAATTGATTAGGTTTTACCTATCAATAATTTATTTTTCCAAGTTTTTAAGAATAGCGCTTCCCGGCCAGAGCGCAAGGCCTACAGCGCTTTGTTTTTCGCCTGGCGCATCATTTGCGGATAAAACTGCCAGAAGCGGGTCTCCAGGGCGGCATAGTGGGCATCGAGATCGTGCCATGAATCACGTAGCGCATCGAGTTTAGGCCGGCGGCTGGCCATGCCGTTCAGCACGCGCTGGATAAACGCCATCTCGCCATAGCGCTCAAGCCAGCGTTCCGACCACAGGTGCTCGTTCAGGGTAATAAAGCGCGCCGGAGCCTGGGGCAGAATAGTGATGACCTGCTCATGGGCATAGCGAACAAAATCGGGCAGGGCGATATCGGGCGAAATTTGCGCCCAGTGGCGGGAGAGAAAGTGATCCCACATCACGTCAAGGGTGATTGGCGCGACCCGGCGCGTCTCGGGACGAAACCACTCGCGGGCCTCTTTCACCTGCGGCAGATTGTCGGTCATCACGTCGATGCGGCGATGCAGATGAATACCGTCAACAATGGCGGCCGGATAGTCCTGCTGCGGGTTGCCGCGCACAAAATCGGCCAGCAGATTGCCCGACAGCGAGCTGTCGGCGAGGTGTGCGAGATGCAGGTGAGCGAGAAAATTCATTGTTAAACGTTTATCCAGAGGGGTAAGGGTTGCAGGGACGACGCCCCGGCACTAGACTACCCGCCTCATTATTAAGCCCAGAGTCACAGTCATGCGCGTTGCCGATTTCTCCTTTGAACTACCTGAATCCCTGATTGCCCACTATCCACAAGCCGAGCGTAGCAGCTGTCGCTTGCTGTCGCTGGACGGGCCGACGGGCGCGCTGACGCACGGTACTTTCACCGATTTGCTCGACAAGCTCAACCCTGGCGATCTGCTGGTCTTTAACAACACCCGCGTGATCCCGGCGCGCCTGTTTGGCCGTAAAGCCAGCGGCGGCAAGATTGAAGTGCTGGTCGAGCGTATGCTGGATGATAAACGTATTCTGGCACATATTCGCGCCTCTAAAGCGCCGAAGCCGGGCGCCGAGCTGCTGCTGGGCGACGACGAGAGCATTAAAGCGACGATGGTCGCGCGCCACGACGCGCTGTTTGAAGTCGAGTTCGACGACGAGCGTAGCGTGCTGGATATTCTGAATGCGATCGGCCACATGCCGCTGCCGCCGTACATCGATCGTCCGGACGAAGATGCCGACCGCGAGCTGTATCAGACCGTGTATAGCGAAAAGCCTGGTGCGGTTGCGGCACCGACGGCGGGTCTGCACTTTGACGAACCGCTGCTGGCGAAACTGCGCGAGAAAGGCATCGAAATGGCCTTTGTGACCCTGCACGTGGGCGCAGGTACTTTCCAGCCGGTGCGCGTGGACAGCATTGAAGATCACATCATGCACTCCGAATACGCCGAAGTGCCGCAAGAGGTGGTTGACGCCGTGCTGGCGGCGAAAGCGCGCGGCAACCGCGTGATTGCGGTCGGCACCACCTCCGTACGCTCGCTGGAAAGCGCGGCGCAGGCGGCAAAAGATGAACTGATTGCCCCGTTCTTTGGCGATACGCAGATCTTTATTTTCCCGGGCTATCAATACCAGGTGATTGATGCGCTGGTCACCAACTTCCACCTGCCGGAATCGACGTTGATTATGCTGGTTTCCGCTTTTGCCGGCTATCAGCACACCATGAATGCCTATAAGGCTGCTGTAGAACAAAAATATCGCTTTTTTAGTTACGGCGACGCCATGTTTATCACGTACAATCCGCAGGCTATTTCTGAGCGTGTCGGGGAATAAATCCGCGACATGAGTATTTAAAACGTCGGACTGTTTTTCTGACGCAGGAGTTAAGATGAAATTTGAACTGGACACCACAGACGGTCGCGCTCGCCGCGGCCGCCTGGTTTTTGATCGTGGCGTAGTGGAAACGCCAGCTTTTATGCCTGTCGGTACCTACGGCACCGTGAAAGGCATGACGCCGGAAGAAGTTGAAGCCACCGGCGCGCAGATTATTCTCGGCAACACGTTCCACCTGTGGCTGCGCCCGGGTCAGGAAATCATGAAGCTGCACGGCGACCTGCACGATTTCATGCAGTGGAAAGGACCGATTCTCACCGATTCCGGCGGTTTCCAGGTCTTCAGCCTGGGCGATATCCGTAAGATCACCGAGCAGGGCGTACACTTCCGCAACCCGATCAATGGCGATCCGATTTTCCTCGATCCGGAAAAATCCATGGAGATTCAGTACGATCTCGGATCCGATATCGTGATGATCTTCGACGAATGTACACCGTACCCGGCGGACTGGGACTACGCGAAGCGCTCCATGGAGATGTCGCTGCGCTGGGCAAAACGCAGCCGCGACCGCTTTGATGGCCTCGGTAATAAAAATGCGCTGTTTGGCATCATTCAGGGTAGCGTTTACGAAGATTTACGCGATATCTCTGTTAAAGGTCTGGTAGAGATAGGCTTTGATGGCTACGCTGTCGGCGGTTTGGCGGTCGGTGAGCCGAAAGAAGACATGCACCGCATCCTGGAGCACGTTTGCCCGCAGATCCCTGCTGACAAACCGCGCTACCTGATGGGCGTTGGCAAACCGGAAGATCTGGTTGAAGGCGTACGTCGTGGTATCGACATGTTTGACTGCGTTATGCCAACGCGTAACGCCCGTAATGGTCATCTGTTCGTGACCGACGGCGTGGTAAAAATCCGCAATGCTAAGCATAAAAGCGACACGAGCCCGCTCGACGCTGAGTGTGATTGCTACACCTGTCGCAATTATTCGCGTGCATACTTGCATCATCTTGACCGTTGCAACGAAATATTGGGCGCGCGCCTCAATACCATTCATAATCTTCGCTACTATCAGCGCTTAATGGCTGGTTTACGCAAGGCTATTGAAGAGGGTAAATTAGAGAGCTTCGTGACCGATTTTTACCAACGTCAGGGGCGACCCGTTCCACCTTTGAACGTTGATTAATTTTAATAATGAGGGAAATTTAATGAGCTTTTTTATTTCTGATGCGGTAGCGGCAACAGGTGCTCCGGCGCAGGGCAGCCCGATGTCTCTGATTCTGATGCTGGTGGTATTTGGTCTGATTTTCTACTTCATGATCCTGCGTCCACAGCAAAAGCGCACCAAAGAGCACAAGAACCTGATGAACTCCATCGCAAAAGGCGATGAAGTCCTGACCAACGGTGGCCTGGTCGGTCGTGTAACCAAAGTAGCGGAAACTGGCTACATTGCTATCGCGCTGAACGACACCACTGAAGTGGTTATCAAACGTGACTTCGTAGCTGCCGTTCTGCCGAAAGGCACCATGAAGGCGCTGTAATATTCCGTTTTCCCAAAGGGAACTGCCGTGTTAAACCGTTATCCTTTGTGGAAGTATGTCATGCTGATCGTCGTGATTGTCGTCGGTCTGCTGTATGCGCTTCCCAACCTGTATGGTGAGGATCCGGCCGTTCAAATCACTGGCGTGCGCGGCGTCGCCGCCAGTGAGCAAACGCTGATCCAGGTCCAGAAAACGTTACAAGAAGAAAAAATTACCGCTAAGTCTGTGGCACTGGAAGAGGGCGCTATTCTTGCGCGCTTCGACACCACCGACATCCAGTTGCGCGCGCGTGAAGCGCTGATGGGCGTGCTGGGTGACAAATATGTCGTGGCGCTTAACCTTGCTCCGGCAACACCGCGCTGGCTGGCTGCGATTAAAGCAGAGCCAATGAAGCTCGGTCTTGACCTGCGTGGCGGCGTTCACTTCCTGATGGAAGTGGATATGGACACCGCGTTGGGCAAATTGCAGGAACAAAATATCGACAGTCTGCGCAGCGATCTGCGTGAGAAAAACATTCCGTATTCCAACGTACGCAAAGAAGATAACTATGGTCTGAGCATCACGTTCCGCGATGCTAACGCGCGCGATCAGGCTATCGCTTATCTGACCCCGCGTCACCGCGATATGGTTATCACCAGCCAGGGCAGCACGGCGCTGCGCGCGGTTATGACCGACGCACGTCTGAGTGAAGCACGCGAATATGCGGTTCAGCAGAACATCAACATTCTGCGTAACCGTGTTAACCAACTGGGCGTGGCTGAGCCGGTGGTTCAACGCCAGGGCGCTGACCGCATCGTGGTTGAGCTGCCGGGTATCCAGGATACCGCTCGCGCGAAAGAAATTCTCGGCGCGACGGCGACCCTGGAATTCCGTCTGGTGAACACCAACGTCGATCAGGCTGCCGCTGCTTCTGGCCGTATTCCTGGGGACTCTGAGGTGAAAAACACGCGTGAAGGTCAGCCGGTTGTGCTGTACAAACGTGTGATTTTGACCGGTGACCATATCACCGACTCCACTTCCAGCCAGGATGAATACAACCAGCCGCAGGTGAACATCTCGCTGGATAGCGCGGGTGGCAACATCATGTCTAACTTCACCAAGGACAATATCGGCAAGCCGATGGCGACCCTGTTTGTGGAGTACAAAGACAGCGGTAAGAAAGACGCGAACGGTCGTGCGGTGCTGGTGAAACAGGAAGAGGTGATTAACATCGCCAATATCCAGTCTCGTCTGGGTAACAGCTTCCGTATTACCGGTATTGGCAACCCGAACGAAGCACGTCAGCTGTCGCTGCTGCTGCGCGCGGGTGCGTTGATTGCGCCAATTCAGATCGTCGAAGAACGTACCATTGGTCCAACCTTGGGTATGCAGAACATCAAGCAGGGCCTGGAAGCGTGTCTGGCCGGTCTGGTGGTGTCTATCCTGTTCATGATCTTCTTCTATAAGAAGTTCGGCCTGATTGCGACCAGCGCGCTGATTGCAAACCTGGTGCTGATTGTCGGCATTATGTCGCTGCTTCCGGGCGCGACGTTGAGTATGCCGGGGATTGCGGGGATTGTGTTAACCCTTGCGGTGGCGGTCGATGCGAACGTTCTGATCAACGAACGTATCAAAGAAGAGTTGAGCAACGGGCGTTCGGTGCAGCAGGCGATCAACGAAGGCTATGCCGGCGCGTTTAGCTCCATCTTTGATGCGAACATTACGACGCTGATTAAAGTCCTGATCCTGTATGCCGTCGGTACCGGGGCCATTAAAGGGTTCGCAATTACTACCGGTATCGGTGTAGCGACGTCGATGTTTACCGCGATTGTCGGTACGCGTGCCATCGTAAACCTGTTGTATGGCGGCAAACGCATCAACAAGCTGTCAATCTGAGGAGTGCGTTGTGGCACAGGAATATACTGTTGAACAATTGAACCACGGCCGTAAAGTCTGGGACTTTATGCGCTGGGACTACTGGGCTTTCGGCATTTCAGGTTTTCTGCTGATCGCGGCCATCGTGATTATGGGCGTGCGCGGGTTTAACTGGGGTCTCGATTTCACCGGTGGTACGGTCATTGAGATTACGCTGGAAAAACCGGCGGATATGGACGTGATGCGCGATGCGCTGGAGAAAGCGGGCTTTGTTGACCCGCTGCTGCAGAACTTCGGCAGCAGCCACGACATTATGGTACGTATGCCGCCGACTGAAGGCGCAGACGGCGGGCAGGTACTGGGTAGTAAGGTGCTGAGTGTGATTAACGAATCCACCAACCAGAACGCCGCTGTGAAACGTATCGAATTCGTGGGGCCAAGCGTGGGGGCCGATTTGGCGCAAACCGGTGCGATGGCGCTGCTGGTGGCGCTGATCTCCATCCTGGTGTACGTTGGTTTCCGCTTTGAGTGGCGACTGGCGGCGGGCGTGGTTATTGCGCTGGCGCACGACGTGATCATCACCTTAGGGATTCTGTCGTTGTTCCATATCGAGATTGACCTGACGATCGTCGCGTCGTTGATGTCGGTCATCGGTTACTCGCTCAACGATAGTATCGTGGTATCGGACCGTATTCGTGAAAACTTCCGCAAAATTCGTCGCGGGACGCCTTACGAAATCTTTAACGTGTCGCTGACCCAGACGCTGCACCGTACGTTGATTACCTCCGGTACGACGTTAGTGGTTATTCTGATGCTGTACCTCTTCGGTGGTCCGGTACTGGAAGGCTTCTCGCTGACGATGCTGATCGGTGTCTCCATCGGTACCGCTTCGTCTATCTACGTGGCATCGGCGCTGGCGCTGAAGCTGGGTATGAAGCGCGAGCACATGTTGCAGCAGAAGGTTGAGAAGGAAGGGGCGGATCAGCCGTCCATTCTGCCGTAAGCTGACGCTATCAGGTGCTGATAAAAGCCGTAACGCCGTAGGGTGTTGCGGCTTTTTTATTGCGCCTTTAGACTGGGACATTCCCTTACTTTTATTACTACATACCGGGTTATTATGGCTATCATCCCTAAAAACTACGTGCGGCTGGAAAGCGGCTACCGTGAAAAAGCGCTGAAACTGTTTCCGTGGGTCTGCGGGCGTTGCTCGCGTGAGTTCGTCTACTCCAACCTGCGTGAACTGACGGTCCATCATATGGATCACGACCATACCAATAACCCGGAAGACGGTAGCAACTGGGAGTTGCTGTGCCTGTTTTGCCACGATCACGAGCACTCAAAATATACCGAGGCGGACCAATATGGTTCGACGGTGGTTGCCGGGGAAGATGCACAGAAAGACGTCGGTGAAGCGACCTATAACCCGTTTGCTGACCTGAAAGCGATGCTGAATAAAAAGAAATAAGCGCTGGGCGCTTGTAACGCATACATCGTCACTAGAATCCCGATCGCAAGGTCGGGATTTTTTCGTTTTAAAGTCATGCGGATAACAGCGAGAGGCGTAGAATTAGCGACAAGCCGGGTTTACCCGGTGAGGCGCAATGTTGCGGGGGCTTGATCCCCGGTGGCCTTGTCGCTGGAAAGAGAAAACCCCCGCACATTGTTCGGTATACACCGGCAACATAACGGGGGCTAACTTGACCCTAGACAAGTTGAGGATAGCCGCGAACCGTTGCCATTGCAACCAAGGCGGCACGATGACGCTCACGGAGTTGAGTATGGCTTTCTGGCATGACCTGGCAGCACCAACGCTGGTCGGTATTGCAACAAGCCTGTTTTTAGGCTGGTGGCATAACAGGAAGTAATGCGTAGTGGGCGCGACTCACCGCTGCATGGCAGCATGCGCCCGAAACGGGCCAGAGGGTGACCTCTGGCCTTTTTTGCGAATTTAAAGAGACATTGCTTCGGTCATCAGCACTGGCTGTATCTGGTCCTCTTCAAAAACCATTTTATCCAGGCATAACATTCGATGGCCGGCCTCACTGTCTCCAGGAATACGTCGATGGTAGGCAATGAGCCATTCATCGTTATCGTTAAGCGCAATACAGCTATGGTGGCCCGGACCGTCTGCCAGAGCCTGCGCCGCAAGGATAGTTCTTTTCGGGCCATTAAAGGTAAAGGGAGAATTGCTATCGGCGGTGACGACTCGATAGCTGCCGTCCGTCCAGTTACCTTCTGACCACATAAAATGGTAGCGCCCGCGACGCTTAATCATACAGGGGGCTTCAACGTAACCAGGAATAATGATTTCGCGGAACATCTCGCCGTTATCAAAGGGGATGAAGCCGTTCATTTGTGAATTCATCTGCGCAACGTTACAGTGCCGCCAGCCGCCGTAGTAGAGATAAATTTTGCCATCGTCATCGGTAAAGAGATGGGCGTCGATGGGCTGTGCGCCATGAATAAAACGGCCAACTAACGGCTTTTCCAGTAACGCGCGGAACGGGCCTGCCGGAGTATCAGCGACGGCGATTTCAAGCCCTCCTTCCTCTTCATCACTTTGGATGTCGTTTGAGGCGAATATTAAGAAATACTTTCCGTCTTTTTCGACGATCGTCGGTGCCCAGACCGCGCGCCAGATCCACGGAAAATCGTCCATCTGGATGATGCCTTCATGCTTTTGCCAGTGAACGAGATCGGGGGAAGAAAAGGCGTCAATGTTGCGCTGCATCTGATAGTCGGTGATGGAGCGAGTGACGTATATCCAGTACTGATTTTCATAGAAGCGAATTTCCGGGTCGGCATACCAGCCGTCAACCAGAGGATTTTTAACAATAACAGGCATAGACTATTCCTTGTTGGAAATCAGTTTGCTTATAGACAGGCCGCAGTAGTCCAGCACCAGCTCGCAGAACATGGCATTGGCCCATGAGAACCAGGGGCGGGTAAAGCGAGCGGGATTGTCGGGATCGAACGATTCATGCATTAATCCGCTCCCCGCGTCGGTTGCCGTCATCATCTGGATCATGGCGAGTTTTTCCGCCGGATCGCGGGCGGTGAGCCCCTGTACCGCCAGCGCAATCGGCCAGATGAATCCTGTAGGCGTATGTGGGCTGCCAACACCCTGCGCGAAACGTCCGCGGTGAAAATAGGGGTTATCGCCGCTGAGAATAAACCTTCGGGTATTCAGATAGCGCGGATGCTCGTTGGCGATCGCGCCCAGCAGCGGCAGTGAAAGCAGGGAAGGCACGTTCGCATCGTCCATCAACAGGTAATGCCCGGCGCCGTCCGTTTCATAGCAATAGATTTCACCGTAATCAGGATGATGAACGACCGCGTGTTTTTCTATCCCCTCCTCAATGGCTGATCTCAACGCGGTGGCCCGACGTTCGAGGCGGCGATTGTTCAGTACTTCGCGTGCAATCTCCGCCAGGTAATCCAGCACGACCGAGGCGAAAAAATTAGCGGGCACCAGATACCCCCAGTCGCAAGCATCGTCACTGGGGCGAAAACCGGACCAGGTCATGCCGGTATAGCTGACCGGCGCGCCTTTTCCTTCATAGCCCAGAGTGTCCGTTGGGGCCGGCGGGTGTGGGCGCTCAAAGCGGTAGGGGGAGCGGCTATGATGGTGCTGCTCGATTTCCCATTGATTGAGAACCAGCGAGCAGGCGCGGGTAAAGGTGTCCGTAAAGTGGCTCGTTATCCCGGTGATTTTCCAGAATAGCCATGCAAGCTGTAGCGGATAACACAGCGAGTCTACCTCGTATTTACGTTCCCAGATCTGCGGCTGCATGTGGGTTAGATCGCTCTGATGGCCCGTTGAATCCGGATAGCGATTGAAGGCGTTGGCATAAGGATCGAGAGTAATAAAGTGCATCTGTTGCTGGATTACGCCAGCAATCATTGCCTGCAGTTCCGGGTGTTGCTGACAGAAAAGCAGGTAGGGGCGCATCTGGCAGGCGGAGTCCCGCAGCCACATCGCCGGAATATCGCCAGTGATGACAAACACGCCGCGATCGCCGCGCTGTAGCGTGGTATCAAGCGTGTTCGTCAGGGCATGCCTGAGCGTTGCTGCAATGGTGTTGCTGCCCATCTGCTGGCGCACCTGCTCGCAGCATTGCTGAATAAACTCCCGATTTTCAATATTCATGGCTGAGTTGTTCCCTGTGAGGGCAGGCGTGGACATGCCTGTTCATGGCGATCGAACAAGTGGCAGCGGTGTGCTGGCAGCTGCAAATGAATCATGCTGCCACGAGGGTGATGATGGTAACCATTGAGTTTACAGGTCAGTTCGCCCTCCAGATAAAGGCAGGTCGCATCGCCGAGCTGCTCGATAAACTGGATACGGCGTTGCAGGAGATTCTCCTCATTGCCGTCTGCCGGCAGCAGATGCTCCGGACGGATACCGACTGTGACGTTTTCACTAACTGAAAGCTGCCCGCCGTCAACGTTAATAGCCAGTATTTCTCCGCTTTCCAGCCTGACACTCACCGAGTCTGCGCGAACTTTGACGACCTGGGCCGCTAAAAAATTCATCTGCGGTGAGCCGATAAAGCTGGCGGTAAACTTGTTTCTCGGCTGTTCGTAGAGCTCCATTGGCGAGCCAATCTGTGCGACGCTACCGTACCGGTTTACGCTATCACCGCTGTTGAGCAGCACGATTTTGTCCGCCAGGGTCATGGCTTCAATCTGGTCATGGGTGACGTAGACCGTGGCGACATTTTCAAAATCGCGGTGCAGACGGCCAATTTCGAGACGCATTTGCGCGCGTAGCCCGGCGTCAAGGTTGGAGAGCGGTTCGTCAAACAGGAAGGCGCCGGGCTTGCGGACAATAGCGCGGCCAATCGCTACGCGCTGGCGTTGTCCGCCGGAAAGCGCGGCGGGACGGCGAGTCAGGAGCGCTTCCAGTTGCAGTGATTTCGCCGCCGCCGCGACCTGGCGTTTCACCTCGTCTTCCGGCATCTTCGCCATTTTTAACGCGAAGCCCATGTTTTCTTCCACCGTCATATGCGGGTAGAGCGCATAGTTCTGGAATACCATGGCGATACCTCGTTCAGAAGAAGGCACTTCGGTCATGCGTTTATCGTCGATGTATAACTCACCGGCGGAGATCTCTTCCAGCCCGGCGATCATCCTCAATAGCGTGGATTTTCCGCAGCCGGAAGGCCCAACAATGACGCAGAATTCGCCCTGTTGGATGGTTAGATTGATGTTATTGATGACTACTTGTTTTGCCGAATAGGCTTTGTAGACGGACTCCAGTCTTATTGTTGCCATGGTTTTGTCCTTACGCTACGTCAGTCTGTTTTTCACGGCCGTCCAGCCACGGAAACTGCGCGATACGCAACCGCGCGCAGCCGTATGGAACCAGCAGCACCGAGGACTGCACGCTCAGGGCGGCGTGCGCCGGGCTGTTGGGCATCGGCCCCGCGGAATTATCGACGACCTTCCATGTCGGCAAACGGTAAGCGCTAAGGCGAAGCTTGATCGGCGCGGACTTCAGCGCGAACGGCTGCTCTCCGGAAGCATGAAGCTGTAGCTCACGGACGACGGCGCCCTGATGAGGATGAATATCCAGCGCGTAGTTCCACTCTTTCTTCGGCTGCAATTCCCAGTCACCGCTGGGCGAGCCGCCAGGGATAGGCCGCCAGATTTCACCGGGCGTCAGCGCCATCAGCAGCGGGCCGTAGTAAACGCTAACGGCGTTATGAATACGTCTTTCCGTGCGAACCTGGCGTTCAAAGGTCAGGGTGACAACATCACCGGCCCGCCATTCACGGGTGAGCGCAAAATAGCCTTTGCCATCGCCATAGCTCAGGGGTTCGCCGTTTACCGTAATGGCTGAGCCGGTACTCCATTGGGGAATACGTAGCCACAGCGTCTTGTCGCCCGTCGGCGCATGATTTACGGTAAAGGTCAGATCGGTGTTGAACGGATAGTCGGTCTGCACGCAGACGTCCCATGCGTCGGTAGTGACGCGGCAAGGTGCGTAGACCATACTGGCGAGGTTGTTCGCTTCATCCTGCATAAACAGGCTATTGCAAAATTTTGGCCAGCCCTGATGGAAGTTAGCGGTGCAGCAGCCAAAGTTCGGCTCCAGGCCGAAGATGTTGCAGTCATCGCCGCTGTAGGTCCAGTTACGGGGCGCGATGCTGGCAGCAATCTGGTTAGGTTGCTGGTGGTACTGATGCGACATCATATCGGCGCTGACGCCAGCTGGAAGGGCGTTGAAAGCGACACGCTCCAGCCGTTCGGCCAGTTGCGCATCACCATAAATGCGCAGCATATTTTCCAGCGAGAACATCAGTTCAACGATAGCGCAAAGCTCAACACCCTGCTCCGGGGCCGTGCCCGCCAGAAATTCATCACCGGAAAATATTCCCTGCGGCTGGCCGTGATAGATGTCCAGCTCGGCGAAGCAGCGCTTAATTTCCTCCAGGCGCAGACGCTGCTGCTGTGTGTCGTCCTGCATGGCGGAATATTTCATCCCCATGGCGACGTTAACCACATGAGTGAGGTGAGAGAAGTAGGTCACCGGGCCGGTAGGAAGCCGATGGAGAATAAAATCAGGCCAGTTATCCCCTTGTGCTAACAACACTTTCGCCAGCTGAGGGAGCAAGTCATCTTCTGGTAGCTGTTTCCACGCCCACAGCACTGACAGCACATTGTCGGCGGCGCGCGCTTTGCCCCAGTCGCTCAGGGGACGTGTGGGCAAATGCCGAAGTTGATAGTGGCAATAGCGCTGGATAAAGGGCAGTACGCGAGCGTCACCAGTGGCGTCGGCGTACTGGGTTAGTACCTTCAGCGCCACCATTCTCGGCCACCAGTCGACGTTGTTTTGTGGGCCAAACCAGCCGTCGTTATCCTGGCTATTCAGCATCCACTCTACCCATTTCTGGCTCTGTTCGATCAGCGACCGATCCTGCAGGCAATAGGCGAGCGGCAGCAAGCCATCGAGGTAGTAGGGCCCGCGTTCCCAGCTTTCACCGCTGCCGCCAAGCCAGCCGCTGTTCGCGCCGACATCCGGCCAGATATCCTCCAGTTGCCCGGATAGCCCTTGGGCCTGAAGCGTCAGCTGGCGCTTCAGCCAGCCTTGAGGAAGGATTTTTCCGGGAGGGATAAATGATAGCGTGCCCGGAATAGCTGAGACAGTACTTAACTTCATGCGAAATATCCTTTTAAAGTAGAGGGCGTGAGCCATTAACCTTTCGTCGCACCGCTGGTTAAACCACTGACATAATGCTTTTGTAGAAACAGAAAAATAAGAATGCACGGTAGCATTGCAAATACGGTACAGGATTGGAGTAATCCCCAATCGACGGTGCCGTATTTACCGGCGCTGGTCATCAGCAATAAAATGGGCATGGTGTAATTATCGGAGTCGGTCATAAATATTAGCGCGACGAGAAATTCATTCCATGCGGCAATAAAGGTCGTCACGATAACGGTAACAATCCCCGGTGAAACCATCCGCGGCATGACCCGAAAGAGAATTTTTAACGGCGAGCAACCGTCCAGCTCTGCGGCTTCATCAATTTCTTTTGGGATGCTGTCAAACGTGTTACGCATCATAAAGATACTGAACGGTAGCTGGAAGGTGATATAGACCAATACCAGACCGAAAATATTATTTTGCAGACCCATTTTGGTAATGATGATAAACAGCGGCGTCAGGATCGGCTGCGAGGGAATCATCATGGTTAATAAGATCAGCACAAAGAAAACATTTTTCCCCCGGAAGGTAAATCGGGAAAAACCATACCCGGCCAGCGTCGACAGAATGACCGTACCGATAACCGTCAGAAAGGAGACAATACCCGATAGCATAATCGCCCGGGACATATTGTCATTAGAAAATAACATCTTATTGAAGTTATCAAGCGTGAAAATTGAGGGCCACCACTTGGGCGGCATCAATACTAAATCGGCTGCGGGTTTTAGTGACGCCAGCGCAACGCACAGCAGCGGATAGAGAAAGACGATAAGTAAACAGCCGTGAATAGCGTAAAAGAAAAACGTCACCAGCCCGTTTTGTTTTCTCTTGATGTGTAAGACGACATCTCCGTTCATTCTATGCCCGTCCTTCTTTGTCGCGTAATAACCAGATTTGCAGAACACTAATCACCATCAGAATAAACAGCTGAATAATGGAGAGCGCAGCGCCGTAGCCCAGGCGGCCATTAATAAATGAGTTGTTATAGATGTAGAACACGCTGGTTATGGTTTGATCCATTGGCCCGCCGTTAGTGATGATGTAGAACTGATCGAAAGCCAGCAGCGATCCGGAGACGGAGAGAATCAGCGTCAGCATAAAGGTCCGCCGCATTAACGGCAGGGTGATATAGCGTAACCGTCGCCAGCCAACGGCGCCGTCGACCTGTGCAGCTTGGTAGATATCTTTGCTGATGCCCTGCAGGCCAACCAGTAGCAGGATCATATTGAAGCCCAGCGTCTTCCAGAGCACCATGCTCACGACGACCATAAAGCCCTGGCTTAGTGAGTCCTGATACATAATTGGCGAATCAACCAGGTGCAATGAGACAGCAAGGTGGTTGAGTAGGCCAAAGCGAACATCCAGCAGCCACTTCCACAAAATACTGGCTGTGCCAAATCCAATGACCGTGGGTAAAAAATAGACGCTGCGAAAGAGGGAAACGCCCGGTTTATGACTATCTTTTACCAGCGAGGCGAGAATCATCGAAAAGATGAAAATAAGCGGAGTCATAATGATCGCATAGATAAACGTAAACTTCAGGGCATGCCAGAAGACATCATCCTGGAGAATATTCGTGTAATTAATCCATCCAATGAATTTTGTTTTGCCAAACATCGGCCATTTAAAAAATGACATCCATGCGGTCATGATTAATGGTGTAATGAAAAAGAACACCACAATGACCAGTACGGGGAGGATGAATAAAAAACCTAAATATCCCTTTCGGTTATTTTTCCTGAATACCGGCAATGCTGTCTGGTGAGTAAACTGCACTTGCGGTTGTTGAGTTTTAGCAAACATTCCAGATGCCTCAGTCAACATTCTGCCAACCGCCATTACGGCAGAATGTTTAATTAATGTATTCATTCAGACAGTAAGCTCGCTTACTCTTCCGACATTTTTATAATCTGATTCATTTTCTGATCCGCTGTTTTCAGGGCTTCATCAATTTTCCCTTCAAAAACGGCTTTCTGGATCATGGTTAGATAAGGACTATTGATGGCATTGAAGGTCTCATTGTAGGGGACCAGAAAAGGGGTATGCCCTTTTGCCAGCGCTTTGTTGGCCAGAAGATATTTGGGGTCCTGCTGGCTATAGGGGTTATCGCTGGCGTCCATACGCGTGGGCACGTAGCCGTTCTTTGCCATCAACTCAATTTGCGTCTGTTTGGATAGCGTCCAGTTAATGAAATCGATAGCGGCCTGTTGATGCTTGCTTCCCACCGGTAGAGCAAAAGCATCGCCGCCGGTAAAGGAAGCCCAATTGCCTTTTTCCTCGCCAGGGAAATAGGTGACGCCATAGTCGAGGTTAGGGTAATTATCTTTAAAGACTTTAAAGGTAAAAGCGCCGGAGCCCACCATCGCCACTTTTCCTGAACTGAACGCGTCGTTAAGTGCGGAGTCGGTGCGGGAGAGCGGCGACATGAGCCCATCTTTGTACAAATTGTGGAAGAAGGTGAGCGTTCGTTTATTGTTTTCAGAGTTGACCACGGACTTTTGACCATCGGCAGAAATAATATCCCCGCCGTTCGCCCAAAAGTAGGGGGTGAAGGTAAAGGCGAGTCCGCCGGAGCTGGTTCCTGGAATGGCGAAGCCATAATAATCTTTGCCCAGCGCACGGATTTTTTCTGAATATTCGCGCAGTTCTCCCAGCGTTTCTGGTGGACGATTGGGATCTAATCCGGCTTCGCGGAAAAGCGTCTTGTTATAAAAAAGCAGGGAGGATTCCGCAGCAAAAGGGACGGCGTAAAATTTACCGTTGTAGCTGCCGATGGCCTTTAGCGCGTCGCTCAACTGGCTCACGTAATCCATCGTGCCGATTTTATCCGTGAGATCGATGAGCTGCTCGGAGCGGTTAAGTTCTGGAAAGTAGACCAGATCAATTGATACCAGGTCAGGGGGATTGTTCACGGCGACCGCTGCGCTCAGTTTTGTCAGCATCTGAATATTCGGAATTTCATTCAGTTTTACCGTGATCTTATCCTGGGATTTATTAAACTCATTGACCAGCATGGGCAGCGATGATTGCTCACTGCGGCCCCAAAAATTAACCACTTCTTTGGCCTGAAGCGCGCAGCTAAACATGATGCTGAAAGCGCATATTGAAACGGTGGAAATAATTTTTCTCGAAACCATAAACACCTCATGATGTTAGTGATGTAAGCGCTTACATAAATCCCGTAGAGATATTTCCAACGGGATTTAGGGCATAAGGTATTGATTTAGATTATTCCTGCGACATCTTAATAATCTGCTTAAACTTCTGATCGGCCGTTTTAAGGGCGTTATCAATATCCCCCTCGAATACCGATTTCTGTATTAAGGTCAGAAAAGGACTGCTGGGAGCGCTAATGGCTTCGTTAAATGCGGGGAGGTAGACGGAGCGGCCTTTTGCCAGGGCTTTTGTCGCTAGCAGAAAACGGCTGTCCTCGCGATTGTAGCGGTTATCGCTGGCATCGATGCGGGTGGGAACAAAGCCATTCTTCGCCAGTAGCTCAATCTGGGTCTCTTTTGACATCGCCCAGTCGATAAAGGCGATGGCCTCCTTCTGGTGTTTGCTGCCCAGCGGAATCGCCAGCGCGTCGCCGCCCGCGAACGAGGCCCAATCGCCTTTTTTCTCTCCAGGATAGTAGCCTACGCCGTATTCAAGGTTGGGATAGTTATCGTTGAAAACCTTAAAGGTAAACGCGCCAGTGCCAACCATGCCGATTTTGCCTGTGGCAAATCCGTCGTTAAGTGAACTGTCTGCTTTGGAGAGTGGGGACATTAAGCCGTCTTTGTACATCTGGTGGAAGAATGCCAGCGTCCTTTTATTACTCTCGGAAATGACAATCGATTCGGCGCCTTCTTTGGCAAACAGGTCTCCGCCGTTGGCCCACATATAAGGGAGGAATGTAAAGGCCAGGCAACCGGAGCAGGTGCCGGGAATAGCAAAGCCGTAGTATCCGTCGCCTAACTGGGTGATTTTTTCGGCGTATTCGCGTAATTCCTGTAGCGTTTCTGGCGGTCTTTCCGGATCCAGTCCGGCGAGGCGGAAAATCTTTTTGTTGTAAAACAGAAGCGATGATTCAGCAGAGAAAGGAATGCCGTACAGCCGCTCTTTATAAACCCCGATGGTTTTCAGCGAACCGCTAAGCTGCTTCACGTAATCTCGATTGCCAAGAATGTCGGTGAGGTCAGTGAGCTGTTCCGCGCCATTAAGCTGGGGAAGAAAGGAGACATCGAGTGAAACAAGGTCTGGTGAGCTGTCGGCGGCAATAGAAGCGCTGAGCTTGGTCATCATCGACTCGCCGGGAATCATATTTAGCTTAATGTCAACTTTATCCTGCGACTTGTTGTAAGCATCAACCAGCAGTTCCAGTGATGTTTGATTCGAGCGGCCCCAGAAGGTAATGGTCTCTCTGGCTTGCGCTAATCCACTGAGTGATGTGGATATAATACAGGCAGCCACGGTGGTATGTATAAATTTAGACAACATAAACACCTCATTCTTATTAATTTTGAGAATAACGACAACTTGATTCTCCGCGTTGTAAAAAACAGGGGACGGCAATTTTCCCCCTGAGATCGTGTCCATCTATTTTCTTTATTAAGCATTGGCCGGCGACGCGGCCTAATTCCGTCAGGCAAAAATCAATACTGCTTAGTTTCGGGCGACATAATTCGGTAATAACCTGCCAGTTATCAAAGCCGATCACGGCGACATTATCAGGAACTGATTTCCCATATTCATAGAGCGCCTGTAAAACACCGTGTCCAATTAAATCATTGCCAGCAATAACACCGTCAATTTCAGGGTGCCGCGCAAGAATAGATTGCATTGCACGATAACCATGTGCTGATGTCCAGGAACCATATTCAGGCGCTCTGACGATCAACCCCTCTTTGCTCATCTCCTGTCGGTAGCCCTCATGGCGCTGCTGCACCGCCAGATAATATGCCGGACCGGCGATCTGCACGATATTCTGGCTGCCCTGGTCGATTAAATGACGACAGGCCAGAGCGCCAGCGCCGAAATCGTCAGGCAGAACGCAGAGTTCGTTGTCATCGTCGACGTTGGTATAGACATACACCACCGGCGTATCGTGTTTCTTTAACGGCAGCGGATCGCGGGTATCCGTTTTGGCTGCGGTGACGATAATACCGTCGACGCGCTTTGCCAGCAGTAAATCAACGTGTCGCTTTAATTCCTGAGGCGAACCGCTGGCGTTACAAAGAAATACCGAAATCTGCGCTTCAAGTAAGGCATTCTCAATACCCTTTAAAACAGGTAAGCTGAAGCGTCCGTAATCATCTGTTGATAACAAGCCGATGGTATATGTTTTCTTTTGATGCAGTGCACGTGCAATTTCATTAGGCCTGTAATCGAATTCATTAATAACGGATAAAACTCTTTCTTTTGTTATGTGACTGATTGAACCTGTGCTGTTTATTACTTTCGATACGGTGCTAATACTCACTCCGGCAGCGTGAGCAATGTCTTTAATTGTGAGTTTTTTTCTGTCGTTATGCGTTATGGTCATGCTCTTTCCGTATTTGTAGACGGGTTTAGTATATGGAGAGAGAAAACGTTTTCCCATTTGCATTAATGTGGATTGATAAATAGATCACAAGCTGGTGATGTTGTTTGAATAAAAGCGTGATCGGATATGCGTTTGAGTGGTTTTTATATATTAAGGGCGTGAATTTAATTCATTAAATGTATTTATTTTAATTTGTTTTGTATTTATGAGGGATATATAAAAGCGAAGTAATATTATTGACCGAGCGTGCGTGGAAAAACTTACCGCACAGCATAGCTGTGCGGTAAGGCAAAACTTAGAAGTTGTAACCCACAACCAGGTAGCCACCCCAACCGGTCGATTGACCGTTGAAATCGCCTTCGCCCCAGTTCATTTTCGAACCACCTTGCCACTGGCCGCCGTTATGGAAGTAACGGGCAACGACAGAGTAGTGCCAGTGATCGTAGTTCAGCGCCAGAATGTGGCTGGAGGCGATGGAGTTGCTGGTGCGGTTTGGTTCGTCGCCGAGATCTGAACCCCAGTCGAAGTTGGTGAAACCGATGTAGCTCAGCTTACCGCCCCACAGATCGCTGATTGGCACAAAGTATTTCACTTTGAAGCGGTAGCCATCCCACTCGTTTTCGTTCGCGGCACCGTAGTTCTGCCACTGATATTTCGCATACACGTTCAGAGACAGGCCCATCGGCAGGCCGGTATCGATATCGGTACCCAGACCCATATACCAGGTGCTCTGGCGGCTGGCTTTGTTGTCACCCATATCGTAGATGTAGTTGTTCGCGAAGTACCACTCTTTGAACGGGCCGAAGCTCAGGTCTGCGCCGGTCAGCTTATCAATAGAGAAGCGTGGTTCGATTTCCATAAACATCGGGGAACCGTCAGACCAGACGCCTTTATCGTTACCGTTACCCCAGTCGAAGGTCTTCGGAATATCGATGTAGCCATAGAAGTCTAACCAATCTTTCTTCGCAAACGCTTCATACTCGAGGTAGACGTCATTGTTCAGCTTCGGAGAGAAGCGGGTGTGATAGCTGCCTACCACGTTTACGCTCTGGTGCCACCAGTCAGAGACATACTGCGGCTGAGAGTCGCCTGCTGCGTTAGCAGTGAAAGATGCGGAGAGCGCCAGCGCGGCACCGGCTGCCAGTAATGTTTTTTTCATATTTATGCCACTAATAAAAAAATTCGAAAGAGAGTGATTTTTATCACCGAAGTTTTTCTAAATGTTTCGTGTTTCTGCGAGCCTATTATATGAATCCTTGCTCACGAAAATCAGTCACACTTCACACATTTTTCAAACGCGTAATCGATTGCGTTCACGTTTGCGTAGTTTAGACGCGGCGATTGTACTGATGGGGTGAATTATTGCAAATGTTTACATACAGGAAATGTGGTCAATAGAGGGAGCATAGGGGGAAGGGCGGCACTGCATGTCACAGTGCCGATTAGCGAGATTACTGCGCGTTGGCGGGCTGAACGTCGTGGATGCGGACAAAGCCCAGTTGCTCCGGCGTGACGCCGTTAAGCTGCAGCGGAATATCGACGTCGCTTGGCGCCAGCACGCTGGCCGGGGCGGAGAACAGCTGATTTTGCACGTTCACTTCCTGATACTGCTCGGTGGTGCCCTGGATCTGTCCCCATTCCACGGTGCCGGTGAAAGCCGGAAGCGGATCGTTGGACTCACCGGAGATGCGCAACGTAAGCGCCGTCCCTTGAGCGTTGGCGGCAACGTTACGCAATGACATGCGCAACGTGCCTATCTGGCTATTCAGACGGGCAGGGGTATTGGCCCCCGGCAGCAGATACGCGCCCTTCGTCGATTTGGCGTTCAGCGCATTTTGCTGAGTGATTTTCACCGTTTCTTTGTTAAGCTGCGTCATCTCGCTGCTCAGCGCGCTAATGCTTTGATGCATTTGTTTCACTTCTGACTGCTGCGCGCAGGCGCTCAGGCTGACGAGGCTTCCCAGTAGGGCAATTCTTAGGTAACGTCTTGTCATTCTGTCTGTTCCTTCTCTTCGGGATAACGCAATGGTAGCGTGCAATAGAGCTGATGGCATCGATCCATTGTCTCAAAAACATGCCGCCTTTGTTGTCTTCGCAGTTCAGGGTAAAATAGATTTCATTACACTCACCCTCATCGTCAGGACGTCGTATGCACTGCCCATTCTGTTTCGCCGTAGACACTAAAGTGATTGACTCCCGTCTTGTGGGAGAAGGTTCCTCCGTTCGCCGCCGTCGGCAATGCCTGGTGTGCAACGAACGCTTCACGACCTTTGAGGTCGCGGAGCTGGTGATGCCGCGCGTGGTAAAAAGCAATGACGTGCGCGAACCGTTTAATGAAGACAAACTGCGCAGCGGTATGCTGAGAGCGCTGGAAAAGCGCCCGGTGAGCGCCGATGACGTAGAAATGGCGATTAACCATATTAAATCGCACCTGCGCGCCACCGGCGAGCGCGAAGTGCCGAGCAAACTGCTGGGGAATCTGGTGATGGAACAGCTGAAAAAGCTGGATAAAGTTGCCTATATTCGCTTTGCCTCTGTCTACCGCAGCTTTGAAGATATCAAAGAGTTTGGCGAAGAGATCGCCCGCTTACAGGACTAAGCTATGCACGATGAAATGTACATGGCGCGCGCGCTTAAACTGGCGGCGCGCGGGCGCTTTACCACCCATCCCAACCCACGCGTCGGCTGCGTGATTGTCAATCAGGGCGAAATCGTCGGTGAAGGTTTTCACTATCGCGCCGGTGAACCGCACGCCGAAGTGCACGCGCTGCGCATGGCGGGTGAAAAGGCCAAAGGCGCAACGGCCTACGTAACGCTGGAACCGTGCAGCCACCATGGCCGTACGCCGCCGTGCTGCGATGCGTTAATTGCCGCGGGTGTCTCGCGCGTGGTTGCCGCTATGCAGGACCCGAATCCGCAGGTTGCGGGGCGCGGCCTGTATCGTTTACAGCAGGCGGGTATTGAAGTCAGCCATGGGCTGATGATGAGTGAGGCCGAAGCGTTGAACAAAGGCTTCCTCAAGCGGATGCGTACCGGTTTTCCATACGTACAGCTCAAACTCGGAGCATCGCTCGATGGGCGTACGGCAATGGCCAGCGGTGAAAGCCAGTGGATCACCTCGCCACAGGCGCGTCGCGATGTGCAGCGCCTGCGCGCCGAAAGCCACGCTATTTTAACCAGCAGCGCCACGGTGCTGGCCGACGACCCGGCGCTGACCGTGCGCTGGGATGAACTGAGCGCAGAAACACAGGCGAACTACCCGCAGGAAAATCTGCGTCAGCCGCTGCGCATTGTGATTGATAGCGGCAATCGCGTGACGCCGGAGCATCGCATCGTGCATCAGCCGGGCGAAACGCTCTTTGCGCGTACCGAAGACGATACCCGCGTCTGGCCGGAAGGCGTGCAGACGCTGAAAGTGCCGGAGCATAACGGCCATCTCGATCTGGTGCTGCTGATGATGCAACTGGGTAAACAGCAGATTAACAGCATCTGGGTGGAGGCGGGGCCAACGCTTGCCGGCGCGCTGATTCAGGCGGGGCTGGTGGACGAGCTTATCGTCTATATCGCGCCTAAACTGTTAGGAAGTGATGCGCGCGGATTATGTGTGCTGCCGGGGCTTGAGAAACTGGCTGACGCCCCCCATTTCAAATTCAAGGAGATACGCCAGGTTGGGCCGGATGTCTGCCTGCATTTAACGACTGCGTGAGGCTTTCCGAATTAGAGGAAGCAGCGCCCAGAATATTATGATAAAATCCGCCCCCCTGCGGGGCAAATGAACCCAAAGGAAGAGTATGAACATTATTGAAGCTAACGTTGCTACCCCGGACGCTCGCGTCGCCATCACCATCGCGCGTTTCAACAACTTTATCAATGACAGCCTGCTGGAAGGTGCTATCGACGCCCTGAAGCGCATTGGTCAGGTTAAAGATGAAAACATCACCGTTGTTTGGGTTCCAGGTGCTTATGAACTGCCTCTGGCGGCTGGCGCACTGGCGAAAACCGGTAAATACGATGCGGTGATCGCGCTGGGTACGGTTATCCGTGGCGGTACTGCTCACTTCGAATATGTTGCTGGCGGGGCAAGCAATGGCCTGGCGCACGTCGCTCAGGACAGCGAAATCCCGGTAGCCTTTGGTGTTCTGACCACCGAAAGTATTGAACAAGCCATCGAACGCGCTGGCACAAAAGCCGGTAACAAAGGTGCAGAAGCTGCACTGACCGCGCTTGAAATGATTAATGTATTGAAAGCCATCAAGGCCTGATTTTTGTAAGGGGAAATCCGTGAAACCTGCTGCTCGTCGCCGCGCCCGTGAGTGTGCCGTCCAGGCGCTTTACTCCTGGCAGTTGTCCCAGAACGACATCGCCGATGTTGAATACCAGTTCCTGGCGGAACAAGACGTGAAAGACGTTGACGTCCTGTACTTCCGTGAACTGCTGTCCGGGGTGGCGACTAACAGCGCGTACCTCGACGGATTGATGAAGCCATACCTGTCCCGTCTGCTCGACGAGCTGGGCCAGGTGGAAAAAGCCGTACTGCGTATTGCACTGTTTGAACTGTCAAAACGTGACGATGTGCCGTACAAAGTGGCCATCAACGAAGCCATCGAGCTGGCGAAAACCTTCGGCGCTGAAGACAGCCACAAGTTTGTCAACGGCGTGCTGGATAAAGCCGCTCCTGCTATTCGTCCCCACAAAAAGTAATCTCCAGGCCGGTGCGCGGGTGGCTTAACGCCATCCCCCCGGCCTTGTTTTATCCTTCTGCTGAGGCATAACGTATGGCATGCGGCGAATTTTCCCTGATTGCCCGTTATTTTGACCGAGTACGAAACGCCCGTCTCGATGTCGACACCGGAATCGGCGACGACTGCGCGTTACTCAATATTCCCGAAAAACAGACGCTGGCTATCAGCACCGACACGCTGGTGGCGGGCAACCATTTTCTCCCTGATATCGACCCGGCCGATCTGGCCTATAAAGCGCTGGCGGTGAACGTGAGCGATCTCGCGGCAATGGGCGCGGATCCGGCGTGGCTGACGCTGGCGCTGACCCTGCCCGCGGTTGATGAAGAGTGGCTGCAGGCGTTCAGCGACAGCCTGTTTGACCAGTTAAGCTACTACGATATGCAGCTGATTGGCGGCGACACCACCAAAGGGCCGCTGTCAATGACGCTGGGTATTCACGGTTACGTACCCGTTGGCAGGGCGCTGAAGCGCTCGGGCGCGAAGCCGGGCGACTGGATCTATGTCACCGGCACGCCGGGGGATAGCGCCGCCGGGCTGGCGCTGATCCTCAACCAACTGGTGATTGATAACCTTGAAGACGCGGCGTATCTGCGTCAGCGTCACCTGCGCCCAACGCCGCGCGTGCTGCAAGGGCAGGCGCTGCGCGATCTGGCCAGTTCAGCAATCGATCTTTCCGACGGGCTGATTTCCGATTTGGGGCATATCCTTAAGGCAAGCGGCGGTCTCGGCGCGCGGATCGACTTGGATGCCATGCCGTATTCTGAAGCGCTGAAGCGCCATGTCTCCACAGAGCAAGCCTGCCGCTGGGCGCTTTCCGGCGGTGAAGATTATGAACTCTGCTTTACCGTGCCGGAGCTGAATCGCGGCGCGCTGGAAGTGGCGCTGGGCCAACTGGGGACACCGTTTACCTGCATTGGGCAGATTAGCGCCGATGTTGAAGGCATGCATTTCACACAAGATGGGAAGGCGGTGACGCTGGACTGGAAGGGGTACGATCACTTTGGCTAAGAATGATATCGCAAAAAGCCGCCTGAACTTGCGCAACCCGTGGCACCTGCTGGCAACGGGCTTTGGCAGCGGCTTAAGCCCGATCGTGCCGGGAACGATGGGCTCGATTGCCGCCATTCCGTTCTGGTATCTGCTGACGTTTTTGCCGCTGCAAATTTATTCGCTGGTGGTGATGTTCGGTATCTGTATTGGGGTCTATATTTGCCGCCGCACGGCGCGGGATATGGGCACCCACGATCACGGCAGTATCGTGTGGGATGAGTTTATCGGGATGTGGATTACCCTGATGGCGATCCCGGCGATGACCTGGCAATGGGTGCTGGCGGGGTTCGTAGTATTCCGTATTTTTGATATGTGGAAACCCTGGCCGATCCGCTGGTTTGACCGTAACGTCCACGGCGGGATGGGGATTATGATCGACGACATCGTCGCTGGGGTCATTTCGGCCGCGATATTGTATGTGGTGGGACATCACGTCCTGTGAGGGCATGACCCTCACCCCGGCCCTCTCCCTGGAAGGGAGAGGGTGAAAACCGAGTCAGTGCGGCTGGGTATAGTCAAAAACCAGCACCGTACAGTCCCCTCGCCCCTTTGGGAAGAGGGTTAGGGTGAGGGGAATCCTTGCACCTTACTTAAACCCGACCACCGGATGCGGCTGATACGGCGCTTCCATCGACGCAATCTGTTCTGGCGTCAGCGTAATATCTACCGCGTTCAACAATTCATCCAACTGATCCTCGCGCGATGCGCCGATAATCGGCGCCGCTACGCCCGGTTTGCTCAACAGCCACGCCAGCGCCGTTTGCGCCCGGCTAGCCTCGACCTCTTCGGCCACGCGTTCCAGTTCACCGGCAATCTGCTCATCGTTCTCTTCGGTAGTGCTATAAAGGCTTTTACCAAACTCATCGGACACCAGCCGTGCGGTGGTTTCACCCCACGGTCGCGTCAGGCGTCCGCGCGCCAGCGGGCTCCATGGGATCACCGCCACGCCTTCCTGCGCGCACAGCGGCAGCATATCGCGCTCTTCTTCCCGGTAAATCAGGTTGTAGTGATCCTGCATGGTGACAAATGGCGCCCAGCCGTTGGCCTTCTGTAGCGCCAGCGCGTGGGCGAACTGACGGGCATGCATGGAAGACGCGCCAATAAAGCGCGCTTTACCGGATTTCACCACCTCGTCCAGCGCTGAAAGCGTCTCTTCAATTGGGGTGCGGTAGTCCCAGCGGTGGATTTGCAGCAGGTCGACGTACTCCATGCCGAGGCGGCGGAGACTGTCGTCTATCGAGCGGAGAATTTGCGCGCGGGAGAGACCTTCTTCAAGATCGCCAACCTGATGGTAGACCTTGGTGGCGACCACCACGTCCTCGCGGCGGGCGAAGTCGCGCAGCGCGCGGCCAACAATCTCTTCGCTGCTGCCGTCAGAGTAGCTGTTGGCGGTGTCGAAAAAGTTAATACCGCCTTCCAGCGCGCGCTGAATAATCGGGCGGCTGCTGTCTTCCGGTAGCGTCCAGGCGTGTTTACCCCGATCCGGCTCGCCAAACGTCATACAGCCCAGACAAAGACGAGAGACCCGAAGGCCGGTGTGTCCTAACGTATCGTATTGCATGATTCAGCTCCTGCTAGCGGGTAAGAGGTTTACCTTTAAGCATAGCAGGAGCCGTGGGGAGGATTATGCTAGCCAGGCCGCGATCTTCGCTTCGATGCCCGCCGCGTCGAGGCCAAGCTCGGCGTGCATCTCTTCCTGAGTACCTTGAGGAATAAAGAAATCAGGCAGGCCGATATTGAGCACCGGCACCGGTTTGCGATGCGCCATCAGCACTTCGTTCACGCCGCTGCCCGCGCCGCCCATAATGGCGTTTTCTTCCAGCGTCACCAGCGATTCGTGGCGCGCGGCCATTTCCAGAATCAGGCTTTCATCCAGCGGCTTCACAAAGCGCATGTCGACAAGGGTGGCGTTCAGCTTCGCGGCGACCACTTCAGCCTGCGCGAGCAGGGTACCGAAGTTGAGGATCGCCAGCTTTTCGCCCTCACGCTTCACCAGCCCTTTACCCAGCGGCAGTTTCTCCAGCGGTTTTAGCTCCGCGCCGGTACCGCAACCGCGCGGATAGCGCACCGCGCTTGGGCCGTCGCCGTAGTGATAGCCGGTATACAGCATCTGGCGGCACTCGTTTTCATCGCTCGGCGTCATGATAACCATGTCCGGGATGCAACGCAGATAGGAGAGATCGAACGCCCCCTGGTGCGTCTGCCCGTCGGCGCCAACGATGCCTGCACGGTCGATCGCAAACAGGACCGGCAGCTTCTGAATCGCCACGTCGTGAATCACCTGATCGTAGGCGCGCTGCAGGAAAGTGGAGTAGATCGCTACGACAGGTTTGTTGCCGCCAATCGCCAGCCCGGCGGCGAAGGTGACCGCATGCTGCTCGGCGATCGCCACGTCAAAGTATTGATCCGGATACTTTTTCGAAAACTCGACCATACCGGAGCCTTCGCGCATCGCGGGGGTAACCGCCATCAGCTTGCTGTCTTTGGCTGCGGTTTCACACAGCCAGTCGCCGAAGATTTTGGAGTATGACGGCCGGCCGCCGCTGCTTTTTGGCAGCTTACCGCTGGTGTGGTCAAATTTCGGCACCGCGTGGAAGGTAATCGGGTCCTTCTCTGCGGGCTCATAGCCGCGACCTTTCTTGGTCATAATATGCAGGAACTGCGGGCCTTTCAGGTCGCGCATGTTTTTCAGCGTATTGACCAGCCCCAGCACGTCGTGGCCGTCCACCGGCCCGATATAGTTAAAGCCCAGCTCTTCAAACAGCGTGCCCGGCACCACCATGCCTTTGATATGTTCTTCGGTACGCTTGAGCAGCTCTTTAATCGGCGGCACGCCGGAGAAGACTTTTTTGCCGCCTTCGCGCAGCGAGGAGTAGAGTTTTCCGGAGAGCAACTGCGCCAGATGGTTGTTCAGCGCGCCGACGTTCTCGGAAATCGACATTTCGTTGTCGTTCAGCACCACCAGCATATCCGGCTTGATATCACCTGCGTGGTTCATCGCTTCAAACGCCATCCCGGCGGTAATGGCGCCATCGCCAATCACGCAGACGGTACGACGCTGTTTGTTCTCTCTGCCTGCCGCGACCGCGATGCCAATACCGGCGGAAATGGAGGTGGAAGAGTGGCCGACGCTCAGCACGTCGTATTCGCTCTCACCGCGCCATGGGAACGGATGCAGGCCGCCTTTCTGGCGGATGGTGCCAATCTTGTCGCGACGGCCGGTCAGAATTTTGTGCGGGTAGGCCTGATGGCCGACGTCCCAGATAAGCTGGTCGAACGGCGTGTTATAGACGTAGTGCAGCGCCACGGTGAGCTCCACCGTGCCAAGCCCGGAGGCGAAGTGTCCGCTGGAACGGCTCACGCTGTCGAGCAGGTAACGACGTAGCTCGTCACACAGCTTCGGCAGGCTCTCTTTTGGCAGCAGGCGCAACTCCTGAGTGGAATCGACCAGCGCCAGGGTCGGGTATTTGGCAATATCAAAACTCATCTGAGACTCATTTATTGTTTATTTGTCGCGCAGGATGATGTAGTTCGCTAGCGCTTCCAGTGCTGTGGTATCCAGTGATTGTGCGGCCAGTTGCTCTAGCGACTGGCGAGCCTCAGCGATGAGGTCACTGGCTTTGGTCCGGGCTTGCTCAAGGCCCAGTAGTGCCGGATAGGTGCTCTTGCCGAGCTGCTGGTCGGCACCCTGGCGCTTTCCGAGGGTCGCAGTATCCCCCACCACATCCAGAATGTCATCCTGAACCTGGAATGCCAGACCGATGCTTTCGGCGTATTTGTCCAGCAGCGGCAGCGCCTGACGCCCCTGTTCACCCGCGCTGAGCGCCCCCAGGCGCACGGCAGCACGAATCAACGCGCCGGTTTTGTGGCGATGAATGCGTTCCAGCATTTCCAGATTAACCTGTTGCCCTTCGGCTTCCAGATCCAGCGCCTGACCACCGCACATGCCCGCCACGCCGCTAGCGGTTGCCAGCTCGGAGAGCATCGCCAGGCGATCGCGGTCGGAGACCTTATCCATCGGCGCATCACTGAGTATAGAAAACGCCAGCGTTTGCAGCGCGTCACCGGCCAGAATTGCGCTCGCCTCGCCAAATTTAATATGGCAGGTCGGCTGGCCGCGACGCAGGTCGTCGTCGTCCATCGCCGGCAAGTCGTCGTGCATCAGCGAATAGGCGTGAATGCACTCCACCGCCGCCGCGGGCGCATCCAGCGTGGCGACGCTGACGCCGAACATCTGCCCGGTGGCATACACCAGGAATGGGCGCAGGCGTTTACCGCCTAAGAGTGCGCCATATTGCATCGCCTCGACCAGTGGAGTGTTCTGAAACGGCAGCGGCGCGATAAAACGGCGCAGCGCGTCGTTCGCCTGAGTGACGCAGGCATCCAGCTGTTGCGAAAAATCCATTTATTCAGCGTCCGGCGTGAAAGGTGTTAAGGGAGAATCTTCATTATCGGCCAACAGAATCTGCATGCGTTGTTCCGCCTGCTGCAGTTTGCTCTGCCCCTGACGTGCCAGCTGCACGCCGCGTTCGAATTCGTTCAGCGCCTCTTCCAGCGGCAGAGAACCGCTTTCCAGACGATTAACTATTTGCTCCAGCTCGGTTAACGCGGTTTCGAAACTGGCCGGGGCTGCATTTTTCTTTGGCATAGTGAATGTTTGGCTCTTGTTATGTCGCGACTGCGTCTATGGTAACGGAGTCTGAGTGTGAAGCAAATAACACGCAATGGTCAGCGGGATGATGATATACTCCGCCTCCTGGACGTAGCGACCGCTGGTACGCTGCGATACATCTTTTTGCTCAAAGCCCGTCGGGCTTGCCAACGAACCATTGCCGCCATGAAGTTTATCATTAAATTGTTCCCGGAAATCACCATCAAAAGCCAATCTGTGCGTTTGCGCTTTATTAAAATTTTAACCGGGAACATTCGTAACGTTCTTAAACACTACGATGAAACGCTCGCCGTCGTTCGTCACTGGGATCACATCGAAGTTCGCGCAAAAGATGAGAACCAGCGTCTGGTTATCCGCGACGCGCTGACGCGTATTCCGGGGATTCACCATATCCTCGAAGTGGAAGACGTGCCGTTCACCTCCCTGCACGATATTTTCGAGCAGACGCTGCCACTGTGGCGCGAAGCGCTGGAAAACAAAACCTTCTGCGTGCGCGTAAAACGCCGCGGTAAGCACGAATTCACCTCCATTGAGGTGGAGCGTTACGTGGGCGGTGGTCTGAACCAGCATATTGAAACGGCGCGCGTGAAGCTGACCGACCCGGACGTGACCGTCAATCTCGAAATTGAGAACGATCGTTTGCTGCTGGTAAAAGGGCGTTATGAAGGTATTGGCGGTTTCCCGATTGGCACCCAGGAAGACGTGCTGTCGCTGATCTCCGGTGGTTTCGATTCCGGCGTTTCCAGCTATATGCTGATGCGTCGCGGCTGCCGCGTACACTACTGCTTCTTTAACCTTGGCGGCGCGGCGCATGAAATCGGCGTTCGTCAGGTCGCGCACTACCTGTGGAACCGCTTCGGCAGTTCGCATCGCGTGCGTTTTGTGGCGATCAACTTCGAACCGGTAGTGGGCGAAATTCTCGAGAAAGTCGACGACGGCCAGATGGGCGTGGTGCTCAAGCGTATGATGGTGCGTGCGGCGTCGAAAGTGGCTGAACGCTACGGCGTGCAGGCGCTGGTGACCGGCGAAGCGCTCGGCCAGGTGTCCAGCCAGACGCTGACCAACCTGCGTCTGATCGACAACGTGTCCGACACCCTGATTCTGCGTCCGCTGATTTCGCACGATAAAGAGCACATCATCAATCTGGCGCGTGAAATCGGTACCGAAGATTTTGCCCGTACCATGCCGGAATACTGCGGTGTGATCTCAAAAAGCCCGACCATCAAAGCGGTGAAGGCGAAAATCGAAGCGGAAGAAGAGAACTTCGACTTTGCGATCCTCGACAAAGTGGTGGCGGAAGCGAACAACGTCGATATCCGCGAAATCGCCCAGCAGACCCAGCAAGAGGTGGTGGAAGTGGAAACCGTCAGCGGCTTTAGCGCCAACGACGTGATTCTTGATATCCGCTCCGTTGATGAGCAGGATGACAAACCGCTGAAAGTAGAGGGCGTAGAAGTGGCTTCGCTGCCGTTCTATAAACTCAGCACCCAGTTTGGCGACCTTGATCGCAGCAAAACCTATCTGCTGTGGTGCGAGCGCGGCGTGATGAGCCGCCTGCAGGCGCTGTATCTGCGCGAGCAGGGCTTTGAAAACGTGAAGGTTTATCGTCCGTAACGAAAAGAAAAACCCGGCCTGGCCGGGTTTTTTATATCAGCCTGACAAATGCGCTACTTGAGCGTATTGGCGAATGCTTCCAGCTGGGTAATCACGATATTCCAGCCTTCGTAAAACCCCATCTGTTCATGCTGTTCGCGCGTAGCATCATCCGGATGCAGAACCCGCGCGGTATAGCGGCAGCCGCTGCCTTCATCGGCAAAGGTGACGATGACTGTCATGGCAAACGGCGTTGTGGCCGGACGCCAGTCGGCGGTCAGCATCGTCGTCATCACCAACCTTTCTTGCGGAACGATTTCCAGAAAACAGCCTGGATTATCGCTGCTTTCACCATCAGGCCCGCGCATTAGCGTATGAAATTTGCCGCCGGGGCGCAGGTCAAAGGCGAGCACCTCGGTGGTCCAGGGCTTGGGGCACCACCATTGGCTGAGCAGCTCCGGGTGAGTCCAGGCGCGCCAGAGTAAGGCTCTGGGCGCGTTCAGAAGACGAGAAATGGATAAGTCGCGGGTATCGGTCGCGTGTTCAGACATACTACGAACCCTCACGGTTGGGGCGAAAGGACGGCCCGCCGGGCAGACCGCTGATTAAGCTTCGTAGTAATTATAGATGCCCGCAGCCATTACCAACTGCGACGCCACTTCATACGCCTTTTCGCGCCCGACCAGCAGGTCAATAATCTTCAGGCCAAAATCTATTGATGTTCCTGGTCCCTGGCTGGTGAGGAGATTGACGCGCGGATCCCACGCGACGCGTTTATCCATCCACTGCTCTGGCGGGATTTGATCTTTCAGCGCCGGGAAGCCGGTCATATTGCCGATGGGGAAAATATCATGCGGCACGAGGACGGTCGCCGCTGCCGCACAGATAGCGGCAACAATACGCCCGGAGAGATGAAACTGCCTCACCGTTTCGACCAGCAGCGGGCTGTCGCGAAAGCACTCCGCGCCCTTAATGCCGCCAGGCAGGATAATGATATCGAAATCGCCGTCCGCCACTTCCACCAGCGGGGCGTCGGCCAGCAGCTTCACGCCGCGCGAGCAGGTAATCGTCAGGTTGCCGTCGCTGGCGACGCTGGCGGTGGTGACCTGAATACCGCCACGCACTAATAAATCGATAGTGGTGACGGCTTCCATTTCTTCACTACCAGGAGCGAGGCAAATCAGTGCCGACGCGCTCATATTCACTCTCCTTACGTTTGACCAGTTCATACAGGCGGGTATTTTCCGGCACGGGGATGCCGTGCGCACGCGCGCGCTTGAGCAGAAAACCGGTAATGTAGTCGATTTCCGTATGGCGCAGCGCGCGAATGTCCTGCAGCATCGATGAGATATTTTCTGCTGTCAGGTCAATCACCTGGTTCACATAAAATAACAGACTTTCTGGAGAGGTATGAAATCCTTCCCGCGTCATGGTCTGCGCAACCTCTTCACAGATAAGGGCAATTTGCTCCTGATGGCCGCGCAGATCGCCGTTCGGGCAGTTCATCAGCGCGGTAAGCGGATTAATCACGCAGTTGACCGCCAGTTTTCGCCACATGGCGGAGTGAATATTATCGTGCCAGGCCACGTCCGGCAGGACGTTTTGCAGGGTTTCCGCCAGCTGGCTGTAGTCGGCGTCGTAGCGTTTAGCCGGGCCGATATGGGTGGTACCGTTGGCCACGTGAATGATCACGTTCCCGTCGCGCCGTGCGGCCTGCGTGGTGGCACCAAGCAGAATCGGCTGCTTGAGGTCGTTCAGCTCCAGCAATGTTCCCATACCGTTATGAATCAACAAAATAGGCGTAGTTTGCGGGAGACGTGACGCCAGGGCTCTGACCGCATCGGAGACTTGCCAGGCCTTGAGTGTGACCAGCAATAAATCGCTTTGCGCCAGAAAATCAGGATCGTTGGCCGTCAACGATTGGTTAAACTCACTGCCGTCCAGCTCTATCAGATTGACGCTACAGTAGGGCTGAGGTACACGTAGCCATCCTTGTACTTCAAATCCTTTTTTGTAGAGCGCCGTCATCCATAGCTGACCCAGCGCGCCACATCCCAATACTGTTATTTTCAAACATCCTCCTTACCACACCAGATGCTGCTGGTATGTCATACTTCACGCTGATGACCCGAATGAGTGTGAGTATAGCGCTATCCACTGAGCTTCCGGGGATAACAAGTTGAGTTATGCCGCGTTGCAGGTATTATGCAACGCAAAAGAAACTAAGGGAGGGGAAAAGATGCCATCTTTCGATATTGTCTCTGAAGTTGATCTTCAGGAAGCGCGCAACGGTGTGGATAACGCGGCCCGTGAGGTTGAATCGCGTTTCGATTTTCGCGGTGTAGAAGCGAAAATTGAGCTGAATGAAGCCAATAAAACCATTAAGGTGCTGAGCGAGTCTGATTTCCAGGTGAACCAGCTGCTGGATATTCTGCGCGCCAAGCTGCTGAAGCGCGGCATTGAAGGCGCATCTCTCGATGTGCCGGAAGAGTTTGTCCACAGCGGTAAGACCTGGTTTGTCGAAGCTAAGCT
This sequence comes from Kluyvera sp., assembly GCF_965301105.1. Classification (NCBI taxonomy): domain Bacteria; kingdom Pseudomonadati; phylum Pseudomonadota; class Gammaproteobacteria; order Enterobacterales; family Enterobacteriaceae; genus Kluyvera; species Kluyvera sp. The sequence goes on along the minus strand of NZ_CBDKZX010000006.1, from coordinate 68,223 downwards.
GAAGCAGGGCATCGAAAGCGCGGTGCAGAAGAAAATCGTCAAGCTGATTAAAGACAGTAAGCTGAAGGTGCAGGCGCAAATTCAGGGCGAAGAGATTCGTGTGACCGGGAAATCTCGCGATGATTTACAGTCGGTAATGGCGCTGGTGCGTGGTGGCGATCTCGGCCAGCCGTTCCAGTTTAAAAACTTCCGCGACTAACGGCGAAAGTACGGCCCACACCACCGTGTGGGCCGATGCCGCTTAATGGGCGGCAATCACCTGTTCGACTTCAAAGCGGTTAGTGACTTTGCTGTCGATTTTCACGTAGGCCGAGTGCTCATCAGCCACCACCAGCACCTCTTTCACCCCGTCCGTCGCCAGCAGGCGTTCACGTAGCGCATCGTCCGCGGCAACGTCTTTTGGGATCTCGACACGCAGGCTGCTGACGTACTGTGGTTCCTGCATGGTCATGGAGACCAGCAGCCAGACCGTCGCCAGCAGCGCGCCGGCGAGGAACACCGTTTGTGAATCAAACAGGCCGTCAATCCAGCCGCCGAGCGAACCGCCGATGGCGACGCCCAGGAACTGACTGGTGGAATAAATCCCCATTGCCGTGCCTTTATAGCCCGCTGGCGCCTCTTTGCTGATAAGCGACGGCAGCAGCGCTTCCATCAGGTTAAAGGCGAGGAAGAAAATCTGCACGCCCGCCACCAGTTCCCAGAAATAGTTTCCGGACCCCCAGAGCACGATTTCAGCAATCAGCAGCAGGGCAATGCACAGCACGAACACGCGCTTCATGCGGCGCTTCACTTCCGCGTAGATGATAAACGGCACCACCGCGATGAACGACACCACCATAGTCACCAGATAGATTTTCCAGTGCTCAGCGGCCGGAAAACCCGCCGACTCTAACTGCCCCGGCAGAGCGACGAAGGTGGACATCAGCAGGATGTGTAGACACATGATGCCGAAGTTGAGCTTCAGCAGCCTGGGCTCCATCAGCACCTGGCTGAAGCAACCTTTGACCATGCCGGACTCGCGGTTGAGCACGTGATTTTTACTGTCCGGCACCACCCACAGCGTGAGCAGAATCCCCAGCGTTGCCAGCCCGGCAATCATCCAGAACAGCGCGTGCAAACCGAGTTTATGCGTGATAATCGGCCCCAGCACCATTGCAATGGCGAAGGTTACGCCGAAGCTGACGCCGATAAACGCCATCGCTTTGGTGCGGTTTTGTTCGCGGGTGAGGTCGGAAAGCAGCGCCATCACCGCAGCGGCAATCGCCCCGGAGCCTTGTAAGGCACGGCCAAGAATAATCCCCCAGATGGAGTCGGACATCGCGGCAATCACGCTGCCCAGAACAAAAATCGCCAGTCCACCGACGATCAGCGGTTTGCGGCCAACGCGGTCCGAAATCAGCCCGAAGGGAATCTGAAACACCGCCTGTGCCAGACCATAAATGCCAATCGCCAGGCCAATCAACGCCTCGCTGGCGCCCTGCAATGCCATGCCGTATGTGGTCAGAACCGGAAGGACCATAAACATACCGAGCATACGCAAAGAAAATACGGTCCCTAAACCCCAGGTGGCGCGTAACTCACCCGGCGTCATTTTGTAATCGTTCATTCCCACCTCTATATAAAAGCTGGGAGTAGTGTAGTGCGGGGAGAGAGAAGGGTAAACAGAGGGTTAATTAACAAATATTACATTATTGAATCATTTGTGCGGAATAGCAGCATAAGTGATAACCCGGCGGCCTGAAACCGCCGGGTCAGTCTCCGATCAGGCCGCCTGCTGGCGGATCGCGTCGATCACTTCCAGCGAGCGTAACGCATCTGCCGCATCAATGATTGGCGTTGCCTCACCACGAATCACCTGCAGGAAATGACGCAGCTGCAAAATAAACGGGTCGATGGGCTCGACGGCCAGCGTCTCCTGCAACAGCGGAGCGTGCCAACCGCTCTGCTCGCCGTAGCGCCACCAGCGCATCTGCGGAATCGCCAGCGCCCCCTTGCTGCCGGAAATCAGATAGCAGTTTTCCGCGGTATGCGCGTAGACTGCGTTCTCTGCCGAGTTCATCTCCCAGCTCCACGGGCTGACGCCACAGTCGCTCAGCACCGCGCTGCCCAGCGCGCCGCAGGCGAAGCGCAGGTTGACCACCGCGCTGTCTTCGTTGGCGAAGCCGCGCCCGGCGTTGCTGGTCATCGCCTGCACATCGTCAATCTCCCCCAGCAGATAACGCAACAGATCGATATCGTGCACCAGATTCACCAGCAGCGGTCCGGCTCCCGGTTCCCGTCGCCAGGCGACATCGAAGTAGTCGTCCGGTTTTTGCAGGATCCAGTGCGCCGAAACGGCAACAATCTGCCCCAGTTCGCCGCTATCGATAAGCGACTTTGCCGCCGCCGTCAGCGCATTGTGCCGACGGTGATGGCCGACCAGCACCGGGACGCCGTGCCTCGTCGCCGCATCCACCAGTTCTCGCGCGCGCTCCGGAGACTCGGCGACCGGTTTCTCAACCAGCACCGGGATCCCCCGCTCCACGCAGGCAATGGCGCACGGCACGTGCAGAGTGTTCGGCGTTGCGTTAATCACGCCCTGCGGTCTGGCCTGATCCAACATATCGTTGATGTCGGCATACCACGCTACGCCGAGTGATTTTGCCAGCGCCTGCGCTTGTGGCGACGGATCGGCCAGGGCGACCAGCTCGGCCTGCGGCGTTTGATTGATCACCTCAATATGTTTACGTCCGATGGCGCCAGCGCCAATCACGGCAAGACGAATACGATTCATGATGGGCTCCGCAGCGTGGTAGGGAGAGATGAGCGAGCGTCGACTGGGCCTGCTGCCCAGTACCCTTTCGCGGCCAGACCGAGTACGGTCAATGCCGCCGGAATGCCGAGGATCAGGAACACCGATTTAAAATCGAGCCCCAGCGCCAGCATTTCTGCACCCGCGAAGGCGCTAAGAATGGCGCCGATGCGGCCAACGCCGTGCATCCAACTGGATCCGGTGGCGCGGGCCTGCGTGGGATAGAAGCGAGCGGAAAGGGCGTTCATCCCGGTATTCGCGCCGTTCAGACACGCGCCGCTAACGAAGGCCAGCAGGCACAGCAGCGGGAAATTCACCCCCGCGTAGCCAATCGCCATGGTGAATAATCCGCCCACGGCGAAAATGACGCCCAGCGCCCGATGCGGATCAATTCGATCCATCAGCCAGCCGGCAAACAGCGAACCAACGGTGCCGCCTGCCTGATAAATGGCGGTCATGATTGCGGCCTGACTGACGGTCAGGCCAATCTCTTTTACCAGTGTTGGCAACCAACTGCCGAGGATATAGACCAGGAACAGCCCCATGAAATAGACCAACCACAGCATCAGCGAACCGAACAGGTACTCGCGCGACAGCACAATGCGCATGGCGCTGCTTTTGATTGGCTGCTGCGGCAAAATAAATTGCACGTTTTCACTTACCTGGCCGGGGTAGAAACGCTGAAGGATGGCGTGGATCCGCGCGGCAGGCGCCTGCTTGATCACCAGAAAACGCGCGGACTCCGGCAGTTTCCAGATAAGAATGGGGGCAAACAGCAGCGGCAGTATGCCGCCCAGCGCCATCAGTGAGTGCCAGCCGAACTGCGGGATAAGCCATGATGCGGCAAACCCACCAATGGCGGCACCGAAGGTGAAACCGCAGAAAATGACGGTGATGATAAACGAGCGTTTGCGCTCAGGCGCGTATTCCGACACCAGCGTGCTCATGTTTGGCATTGCCGCGCCCAGTCCCAGACCGGTCATAAAGCGGAAAAAGATCATCTGCTCAATGTTCTGGGAAAACGCCGTCGCCACGGTCCAGAAACCGAAGAAAAAGACGCTGTTGATGATGATTTTCTTGCGCCCCAGCCAATCTGCGAGCGGGCCGGAGAAAAGCGCGCCCAGCGCAAGGCCAATCAGCGCGGTACTGATGACAAAGCCGAGCTCGTGGTTGCTGACGCCCCACTCTTGTTTAAGCGTGGGGGCGATAAAACCCATGATGGCGATATCGAAACCGTCCAGCGCGATGACGCAAAAACCAAGGAAAATAACCAGCTTCTGGTAGCGGCTGAGCGGGTTGGAATTGATTAACTCTCTGACATCCAGGCGTTGTGTCTGTGACATAGCGTACTCCTGTTTACAGGAAGGATTGTGCCGCGTTAAACAGCAGCGCTGCGCGTTGTTGTGCTGGTAAAGCTCCCTGAGCCCCGTCCAGCGGGACTTCCAGCGAAACCGGCAGCGTGGGCGGTAATGCCGCCAGCAGGCCGCGCAAATCCAGTTCGCCTTCGCCTGGTACCCGGCGTGCGCAGCGGGCCTGGTAAATCAGTTCCCCGGTGTCTGTGGGTATTCGCGCCGGGGCATCGCACAGCTGCATGTAGTTCAGCTGCTGTGGCGCCAGCGCACGCAACGCATCCAGTGACTCACCCGCGCGCCAGAAGTGGATGGCATCGACGAGGATGCCAACGTTGTGCTGCCCGCTGGCGGCAATTAACTTCTGCGCGGAGGCGAGCGTGGGAAGATGGGTCCACGGCATCGGCTCCAGATTCATGGTCAGGCCATAGTCTTCTCCGGCCTGCGCCAGCCGGGCAAGGTTGTCCGCGCAGCGGTGCAGGTTATCGTCATTGCCGGCCACCAGCACCTGCTGGGCCTCCAGCCGGGCGGCGGTTTCGAGGAACGGACGTAGCGCATCGAGGTTGAAGTCCGGCGTCAGGCGCACAATCTCCACGTCGGAAACGCGTATCCCGGTATCGCGTAGCGCGGCCAGGGTTTCGCGTACCGTCGGCGTATCGCCGAGCATGTCGTAGTCAGGGTCATCAGGCGTTGCGGGCAACAGACGAATGCCCACGTGGCTGTAGCCGGTGAGCGCGGCGATACGCACGTGTTCCGGTGGTGAAACGTCCAGCACGGTGAGTGCTGCTAGCGAGAGGGAACGCATATTCATACAGACTCCAGTACAGTTGCAGGTAAGATTTTTTGTTATGTTTGGCGCCTTTCCCTGGCTAAATGCGTAATTTTTTTAAGATGTTATGTTTGCGGCCAGGTTTTTTCCCACCAGATAACCAAAGGTCATGGCAGGGCCAAGCGTGATGCCGCCGCTGGGGTAGAACCCCTGCATCACGCTCGACATATCGTTACCCACGGCAAATAATCCGGGGATCGGCTGTTGTTCTCCGTCCAGCACGCGCGCCTGTTCATCGGTTTTCAGTCCGCTGAAGGAACCCAGCGAGCCAGGAAGAATTCGCACCGCGTAATACGGCGCCTGTTCCAGCGTACCCAGCGTCGGGCTAGGCTGGTGGCGGGCGTCGCCCTGCGCGAGGTTGTAGGCCGATGCGCCGCGTTGGAAGTCGTCATCGCGAGCCTGACGGGCGAAGCCGTTGAAGTGAGCGACGGTATCGCTGAGCGCTGAACCGTCGATGCCGCATTTTTGTGCCAGCTCCGCCAGCGTGTTGCCGCTTTGCAGGTAGCCGGTACGCAGCCAGGCTTTTACCGGGAACGGTGTCGGACGCGCGTGGCCAAGGCCGTAGCGGTGCAGCGCGCGGCTGTCGGCGATCAGCCAGGCCGTCGGTTTTTCTCCCTCCGGCGTCGCCTTGAGCAACGCGGCGATAAAGTCATGATACGAGTCGGCTTCATTGACGAAGCGTTTGCCGTTATCGCGCACCGCGATAAACCCCGGCTTGGCACGTTCAACAAGATGCGGAAACGCCAGCTGTATTCCACTGGCCAGTGACACGCGGGAGACCGGTGCCCACGCCATCGGGTGCTTAAGCGAATCGTCAAACTGTCCGCCCACGGTTTCACCAAGGCGAATGCCATCGCCCTGATTGCCCGGCGGCGCGGCGGAAAAGTGACCATAGCCCTGCGCCGCGTGCGGCACCTGTTCGGCCAAGCGCTGTTTGTCATGTGGAAAGCCGCCGCAGGCCAGCACTACCGCGCGAGCGTTAACCTGAATCTCGCCGTCATCGCTACAGAGAATGGCGCCAGTGACACCGCTGGCGTCCTGTAATAACCGCGTCACCGGCGCATTGAGTTGAAAATGGACGTTGGCGTCGAGCGCCGAACGTAGCAGGCGCGCCACCAGCGCGTTGCCGTTCACCAGATGACGACCACGCCCGTAACGCAGTCGCTGCCAGCCGTGACGGGCAAGGCGTCGAGCGGCATACAGCGCGGAACGCGGTGAACGCGTCGCGTTAAAAAAGTGCGCCATATCCGTCCCTCCCGCGATGCCCATCCCGGCGAGGCTGATGGTCTCCAGCGGCGGCCGCAGGCGGTGCAGCCAGTCGCCCAGCCCGCGAGCGTCATAGGGTTGGGCGGTCACCGAACGACCGCCGTTGGCGGAGCCGCGGCTATTGTGAAAGTCCGGCATTTTGCTGCCGGAGAGGAACTGCACGGCGGTACGGCGACGGAAAAATTCCACCATCTCCGGCCCATAACGCAAAAAAGTCCGCAGACGCGCATCGGCTGGACGCCCCTCCATCTCGGCCTGTAGATAGGCCAGCGGCGCCGCGTCATCCTCGATAATGCCTTCTTCTCGGGCAAGCGGATTTTGCGGGATCCACAGCCAGCCGCCGGACCAGGCGCTGGTGCCGCCAATCGTCGACTCTTTTTCGGCGACCAGCACCCGGGCGCCGTGCAGCGCCGCGGTTACGGCGGCAGACAGCCCCGCCGCGCCGGAGCCGATAACCAGCATATCCACCTCAACGAGCCTGCTCATGCGCGACTCCTTATTGCAGCGGAGAGAAATCGGTCGGGCGCATCAGCACCGACTCCAGACGTTCAACCGCTGCCAGCTCGCGATTTTTACGTGAAAAGGTCAGCCAGCGCTCGTCCTGCGCCATGCGCGCGCGGCGCACCAGACGGTCGTCCAGGCTTTCGTAAGCCCAGATATGAACGACCTGATTCACCACGCCGATCTCGGTGAAGAAGAAGCCAATCAGCTTGCCGAGATGCTCGGTCTGCACCGCGTAGGCGTCGCTTTTGTACAGCGCCAGCCAGTCAGCCATCTTCAGTGGATTGATGGTGTAAGTACGTTTTTCGTAGATCATGATGTTTCTCCTGAAGTGTATGGTGAGGTCTGAGTCATATGCAGGGCGGCCAGATAGCCAAACGTGAGCGCCGGGCCAAGGGTAATGCCAGGGCCGGGATAGGTGCCTGCCATCATCGAATCCATATCGTTGCCGACGGCATAGAGCCCATCGATAGGCTGACCCTGCTGGTTAATCACCTGCGCGTCGGCGGTGGTGACCAGCCCGCGCGAGGTGCCTAAATCGCCGGTAAAGAGTTTGATGGCATAAAACGGCGCGCTTAATAGCGGCGCGTTGCAAGGGTTTGGGCTGTGCGCCGCATCGCCCATGGCGCGGTTATAGCTGTTTCCACCCTTGTGAAATTGCGGATCGCTGCCGTTGGCGGCGTCGCGGTTATAGCGGGCGACGGTGTGTTCAAGCTGCTGCGGGTCAAGGCCTAACTGCTGCGCCAGTTCGCCCAGACTCTGCGCCTGATGCAGATAACCGGCGCTCACCAGCGCGTCGTTGTTGACCGGTGCCGGGCGCGCCAGCCCCAGTCCATAGCGCTTCATCGCCTGGGCATCGCATAGCAGATAGCAGGGGGCATTCTCCGGCTGCTGCTGCATGGCGCTGGCGAAATGATGGTAGGAGTTGGATTCGTTGACGAAGCGCACACCGCGCTGGTTGACGGCAATCACGCCCGGCTTGGCGCGGTCGGTGACCAGATGCGGGAAACGCTCCTCGCTGCCGTCCGGACGGCGCAGTACGGAAACCGGCGCCCAGAAAAAGTTCGACGGCAGGTCGGCACCCTGGCGGGCATCTACGCCCAGCCCCAGCTGAAACGCTGCCCCGTCGTTTGTGGCAGGCGACATGGTGTAGTGCTGCTGGGTGGCGGGACGGAACTGCGGCGCTATACGTCCGGCGGCGAAACCACCGGCAGCCAGCACGACGCCGCGGCGAGCGTGCAGGGCCAGTGATTTACCGTCGCGCGCAATTTCCACGCCGGTCACGCGGCCGTTCTGTTCAATTAACGATTTCACCGTGACGTTCAGTTCCAGCGTCAACCCTTTGCGCAGCGCCAGCACGGCCATACGGGCAATCAGCGCGTTACCCATCGCCAGACGGGTACCACGATGATGACGCAGACGATCGCGACCATAGCGCAACAACAGTTTTGTGCAGTGGCGGAACGAGCGCCACGAGCGGCGCATATCGAGGAAATGCTGAATATCGACGCGATTAACCATCATGCCGCCGAACAGCAGCATTCCCGGCGGCGGTGAGCGTAAGGCGGTGAAATGCTCGCCCAACTCGCGACCATCATATTCCACCACTTCCAGCGCGCGGCCTACGTCGACCGCGCCGGGCTCATCCGGGTAGTAGTCCGGCGACAGCGGGCGCAGGCTATATTTCACCGCGCCTTCCTGCTCGAGAAAAGCCAGCGCTTCGCGACCTGCGTTCACGAAGGCATCAACCATCTCAGGACGATAATTGGCCTCACCGATGATGGTGCGCAGGTAGGTTTTCATCTCGTCAGGCGCTCCGCTTTTTCCTGCCGCACGGGCCTGATCGGTGTCGTTAATCCACACCGCGCCGCCAGAAATCGCCGAAGTGCCGCCAAAGTGCGGCGCTTTTTCCAGCATTACCACGGAGAGCCCTTTGCAGCAGGCGGTGACGGCGGCGGCAAACCCCGCCGCGCCGCTGCCGATGACGATCACATCCCAGCTTTTCATGCGGCGGCCTCATGCGATGAAGGCATAGCTCCGATGAACTGCCCCATGAGTTCCATCTGCGCCAGCGCCATTTCCGGGCCGGTTTGCGTGCGACATCCGCGCTCGCTGGCGAAGGCCAGTAGCGGGGTGATGACGGGGGCCGTTACGACGTCGGCGACGTGGGTGGCGGCGGTTAATGTTTCAAGCAACGTCGGATCTAACGGCAGCGGATCGAAGCCCGCCATGCCGGCCGGGGAACCATTGACCAGCAGATCGATCTCCGCCAGTGATTCGGGCAGGGCGGTGAGATGGACGGTTGGGAAGTGGGTGGCGAGGCGATTTTCCAGGCGCTGGCGGCTGGCCTCATCGCGATCGTAGAGAGCCAGGCTTTGAATGCCCGCTTCACATAGCCCCCAGGCGATGGCGCTACCGACGCCGCCACAGCCGGAAAGCAGGGCGCGCTTGCCCGCAGGCTGGAATCCATGCGCCTGTGCGGCGCGCTGGAAGCCGACACCATCCAGCATGTCGCCTTCTAAACGCCCGTCCGCCAACTTACGCACCACGTTAACCGCATTCAGATGGCGGGCGCGGGGCGTCAGGGTATCCAGCAATCCAGCGACGCGCTGTTTATGGGGCACGGTAACCAGAATGCCGCTCATGTTGCGCCAGCCGCGCAGAGCGTTCAGATAGTCAGCAACCGCTTCCGGCGCGATATCGACAGGGATCATGACCTTGTCCAGATGCTGACTGGCAAAGTAGTGGTTAAAGTTTTCCGGTGATTTCACCTGGGTAATGGGATGTCCGATTACGGCGACGACCTGAGTAAATCCGCTGACCATAGCTCACCTCGCTTGTTAACAAACTGTTGCTTGAGTATTTCAACGGAAGCGGTGAGCGACAACGCAGAATTCGGACAGGTTGGTTGTTAATCGCACCGACAGTGCGATAATCGCAGTAATTGACTCCCCATGTTGCAAAAGTGTGAACAACTATGCAAAACGAGATTCATCAACGCGACCTGATCGTCGGGTTGCAAAAGGGGCTGGCGCTAATCCAGCTCTTCTCAAAGGCAAACCCGCGCTTAACGGTGCCGCAAGCGGCGAAAATGAGCGGGCTGACGCAAAGCGCCGCCCGCCGTTTTTTTCTGACGCTGGTACATGATGGTTATCTGGCGACCGACGGACGTTATTACTGGTTAACGGCGAAAAACCTCCGTCTGGGCCAGGCTTACGTCGATTCTGCCCAGTTCCCGCGCATGGTGCGGCCGATCGTTGAGTATGTCGCCAGCCGCACCGAGGAACATGCGTCCGTTGGGGTCATTGATGACAACGAGCTGGTCTATATCGCCCGCAGCAAACATACGCCATTTAACTCGACCTCTGTGCGCCTGGGGGAGCGGGTGCCGGTGCATTGCACGGCGGGGGGCCGTCTGTGGCTGGCATCGTTGCCGGAAGCGGAATGCGAGGCGGTACTCCAGCGGATTACCCGCGAGCAGCGTACGCCTTATACGGTGACGGACGTCGCGCAATTAATGGAGCGCATCGCGCAGGTTCGTCGTCAGGGGTACGCCACCATCGAGCAGGAGTTTGAAATTGGCATGTTAGTGATTGCCGTGCCGCTGGCCGACAGGGAAGGGCTGTACTGGGGGGCGTTGAGTCTGACCAGCCATCAGTCGCGTACGTCGCTGGAGGCGCTATGCCGGGACCATCTTGATTTGCTGTATAGCGCACAGGCGATGCTGGTGAGTTAGTGAAAGAATTGGGTGCGTTGAGAATATTCGGCCACATCAAGAGTGGCGGGGATTGCTCCCCGCCGATGCTCTTACTTAACGGATTGACAGGCTGTGAAGAGAGCGACCTCCGTTTGCTCAGTCCGAATTCGGATCTCGCAGAGATCCTTCCTTGTGACCAACACCGCCATAATGACGGTAATACAGATGACGATCAGGGCGATAATCCTCGCCTTGTGCTCCTTCATAACCGGCTTCTCCTTGACCCGAAGGTCGGTAAGAGGCTATCGTTATGATGTGACTTCATAGTGAAGGCCTCAGATTGTTGTGTTAAGCGTCTTGCAGGACGCTTAGCGATCTGGGGCTTTTCTCTATCTGCCTTTCGCCAATGCTCAAGACAAATAGCCTCAAGCACCCGCCGCGATTCTATACCTCTTCCCCTCGATTGAGCTGCCCAAATACTGGCCTTGCCGCTATTTAGGAAAACATCAATATCAGGCATTTTTCTTCAGGTAATAAAAAACCCCGCCGAAGCGAGGTTTTTTGTCAGACCGTGTGTCTTACCAGACGTAAGTCAGCAGGCTCTGTGAGTTAGGCACCATAAAGTCCACGGACATCATCACAGACAGCGCGGTAATGGCGATGATGGAGAAACCGAACAGCTTACGCGCCCAGACCTTATCATCTTCCACTTTGTACCCGCGCAGCGCCATACCGAGCCACCAGACGCTCACTGCCGCTGCAACAACCAGGTATTTATACCCGGCGTAGCCGCCAAGAGAGAGCATCAGCGTAGCTAAAGCAAACGCTACGATATACACCGTGATGTGGTTCTTCGCCACGGCAATGCCTTTCACCACCGGCAGAACCGGAATGTTCGCTGCCTGATAATCCTTGAAGCGGAAAATCGCGATAGCGTAGGAGTGAGGCATCTGCCACAGGCTGAAAATGGCCAGCAGAATCAACGCGCCGCTGTCGAAATCACCCGTGACCGCGCAGTAGCCAATCACCGGCGGCGCAGCGCCGGAGAGAGAACCAATCAGTGTGCCGTAAACGGAGTGGCGCTTCATGTACAGGCTGTAGACGCCGACATAAACCACAAACCCCATCACCCCCAGCCAGCAGGCGAGGGGATTGGCGCCGAACCACAGCAGCATGAAGCCAGCGAGACCCAGCAAGGTGGCGTAGACCAGCGACGTTTTTGGCGCAATCAGTCCCTTAACCAGCACTCGGTTCTTCGTACGTTCCATCTTACGGTCGATGTCACGATCGATGTAGTTGTTGAAAACACAACCCGAGGCGACCACCAGAGACACGCCGATCAGCGTCCAGGCGAACAGCGGATAATCGATGTGGCCCTTGGAGGCCAGCAGGAAACCGCCGATCACCGAGATCAGGTTGCCAAAAATGATGCCAGGCTTCGTTACTTGCAGGTATCGCTTAAACATACTCGCCGCTCTTAGTGAACCATCATGTTGTAGTTCAGGTTCCACATAATCCAGATGGAGCCTACCACCACGATGGCAATGATTATCACGGTAAAGACAAACGCGGTCATGTTCCAGCCTTCGTCAGACTTGCTGTTCATGTGCAGGAAGTACACCAGGTGTACGACGATCTGCACAATAGCGGTCACCAGAATGGTGCCGAGAATTGCCGCATGCGACGCGCTACCGGTCATTACCATCCAGAACGGGATCACCGTCAGGATGATAGACAGGATAAAACCTGTCATGTACGACTTCACGCTGCCGTGGGATGCGCCGCTGTGATCGTTAGAATGACTCATTACATCGCCCCCATCAGGTAAACAACTGAGAACACGCAGATCCATACGACGTCCAGGAAGTGCCAGAACAGGCTCAGGCACAGGATACGCGTACGGTTAGTGCTGGTCAGGCCGCGGCGGGAGATCTGGAACATCAGTACTGCCATCCAGATCAGACCCGAGGTCACGTGCAGACCGTGGGTGCCGACCAGCGCGAAGAACGCTGACAGGAAGCCACTACGATCCGGACCAAAGCCTTCCATGATCAGGTGATGGAATTCATAGATTTCCATCCCGATAAATCCGGCGCCAAACAACCAGGTCAACGCCAGCCAGGAGATAACCTGGCTTTTGTTGTTTTTGTACATGGCGATAGCCGCCATGCCGTAGGTGATGGAGCTGAACAGCAGCAGTGCGGTTTCAACCAGAACGAACGGCAGTTCAAAGATATCCTTACCGGTCGGGCCGCCCGCTGTGCCGTTCACCAGAACGGCATAGGTTGCGAACAGCCAGCAGAACAGAATGCAGTCGCTCATCAGGTAGATCCAGAAACCGAAGACTTTCATCGGCCCTGTATCGTGATGCCCGTGTTCATGCGCGTGGGCGTTATGCGCGAGAGTATCAGTTGCCATTTTTCAGCCCTGCCTTAGAAATCTCATCGAAATGCTGATTTTCCAGTTTTTCGACTTCTGCAACCGGCACGTAGTAATCCACGTCCTCGTCAAAGCTTTTGATAATCCAGGTGATCAGGATGCCAGCGAAGCCGACAATCGCCATCCACCAGATATGCCAGATCATGGCGAAACCAAACACCGTAGCGAAGGCGGCAATCACGATGCCCGCACCGCTGTTTTTCGGCATATGAATTTCTTCATACTGTGTCGGCTGCTTGTACGCTTCGCCTTTTTCTTTCATTTCCCAGAATGCATCGCGTTCGTGAATCTGCGGCACAATGGCAAAGTTATAGAACGGAGGCGGGGAAGAGGTTGCCCACTCCAGCGTACGGCCGCCCCATGGGTCACCGGTCAGGTCACGGTTCTGCTCGCGGTCGCGAATAGACACGTAGAACTGAATCAGCTGGCACAGGATACCGCAGGCAATCAGCGCAGCACCGCATGCGGCAATCACCAGCATCGGGTGGAACTGCGGGTCAATCTGCTGGCTCAGGCGACGGGTCATACCCATGAAGCCCAGCACGTACAGCGGCATAAACGCAACGAAGAAGCCGATGATCCAGAACCAGAAGGCGCGTTTGCCCCAGGTCTCGTTCAGGGTGAAGCCAAAGGCTTTCGGCCACCAGTAGGTCAGACCGGCGAAGCAACCAAATACCACACCGCCGATGATTACGTTATGGAAGTGCGCAATCAGGAACAGGCTGTTGTGCAGCACGAAGTCCGCGCCCGGCACCGCCAGCAGAACGCCGGTCATACCGCCGACCGAGAAGGTCACGATAAAGCCGATGGTCCACAGCATCGCCGAGTTGAAGACGATGCGGCCCTGATACATGGTGAACAGCCAGTTGAAGATCTTCACCCCGGTCGGGATGGCGATAATCATGGTGGTAATACCGAAGAAGGCGTTTACGTTAGCGCCTGCACCCATGGTGAAGAAGTGGTGCAGCCAAACAATGAACGACAGAACGGTGATACACACGGTTGCCCACACCAGCGAGGTGTAACCAAACAGACGTTTACGCGAGAAGGTTGCCGCGATTTCGGAGAACACACCGAAGACCGGCAGAACCAGGATGTACACTTCCGGATGGCCCCAGGCCCAAATCAGGTTGATGTACATCATCATGTTGCCGCCCATATCGTTGGTAAAGAAATGGGTGCCCAGATAGCGATCCAGGGTCAGCAGCGCGATGGTAACCGTCAGAATTGGGAAGGAGGCGATAATCAGGATGTTGGCGCACAGAGATGCCCAGGTAAATACCGGCATCTTGAACATCGTCATTCCTGGCGCACGCATCTTGATGATGGTCACGAAGAAGTTAATACCGGTCAGGGTGGTACCAATACCGGAGAGCTGCAGCGCCCAAATCCAGTAATCGACCCCTACGCCCGGACTGTACTCAATTCCCGAGAGCGGCGGATAGGCCAGCCAGCCGGTCTGAGCAAATTCACCCACACCCAGCGACAGGTTAACCAGAACCACACCGACAACGGTGAACCAGAAGCTCAGGTTGTTCAGGAACGGGAACGCCACGTCGCGCGCGCCGATCTGCAGCGGAACCACCAGGTTCATCAGACCGATAACGAACGGCATCGCCACGAAGAAGATCATGATAACGCCGTGGGCGGTAAAGATCTGGTCGTAGTGATGAGGCGGCAGGAAGCCTGCTTCCCCGGCGGAGGCCAGCACCTGCTGGCTACGCATCATAATGGCATCGGCAAAGCCACGCAGCAGCATGACGATAGCGACGATGACATACATGATGCCGAGTTTTTTGTGGTCGACGGAGGTCAGCCACTCGTTCCATAGATAGGACCACTTACCGAAGTAAGTGATGGCCGCCAGGAGAGCAAGTCCCCCGACGATAATGGCAGCCACCGTAACCACGATAATGGGTTCGTGGTAGGGCACTGCATCCAGTGTCAATTTTCCGAACATCGTATTCTTCCTCGGCCCCTTAGTGAGCGGATTCCGCGTGGCTCATGTCCATGCCTTCCATTCCTTCGTGCGCTGCGTGTTCGCCTTCCGGTTTGGACATGTTCATGCTCTTGCCGTGATCCATGAATTTGCTGGTCACTGCTTTAAACAAATCTGGTTTCACGCTGGAGAAGTACTCCACCTTGTTGTATTCGCTCGGTGCAGCCACTTTCTCGAATGCCGCCATGTCGTTCATGGTGTTCGGAGATTGTTTCGCTTTAGCGACCCACTGATCGAATGTGGCACGATCCGGCGTAGCAATGGCTTTGAACTTCATACCAGAGAAGCCCGGGCCGCTATAGCTTGCTGAGATACCGTCGTAGGTACCCGCTTCGTTAGCGATAAGATGCAGGTTGGTCTGCATGCCGGCCATGGCGTAAATCTGGCTGCCCAGACGCGGGATAAAGAAGGAGTTCATCACGGAGTTGGAGGTCACTTTGAACTGCACCGGTACGTTCGCCGGGAAAGCGATTTCGTTAACGGTAGCAATGCCCTGCTCCGGGTAGATGAAGAACCATTTCCAGTCCATGGAAACCACTTCAATGGTGATAGGTTTCTCGTCATGAACCAGCGGTTTGCTCGGTTCTAAGGAGTGAGTGGTTTTCCAGGTCAGAACGGCGAGGAAGATGATGATAAGAATTGGCACGGTCCAGACCACAGCTTCCACTTTATTGGAGTGTGACCAGTTCGGGCTATACTTCGCATCTTTATTGCTCGCACGATACTTCCAGGCGAAACCAACAGCCATTAAGACGGCCGGTATCACGACGATCATCATCAGGCCGAAGGCCGTCAGAATCAGCGAACGCTGCTCCAGTCCAATCTGTCCTTTGGGGTCAAGTAGTGCAGAATCACAGCCACTGAGTAATACAGTGCTGGCGATTAATGACAACCATCCCAAGTTTTTATTGTATTTCCTGAGTCTCATGTAACGACCTCAATTCCACGGGGTGTTGGTGGCGTTTAAAGTGTGGGGTCATTTTACGGGAAGGTTACATTACTGTAAACATCATTGGGGCTCTGTCAGTTATGTGTTACCGGGTTCTGCCGTGCTTGTCACAGATGTTGCCGAATGTGTCTATTTTTCAGGCGGAATGCCCATCTGACGGGCGTTATAACGAAAGGGGGCATAAGGGAAGGGTTAGGATGGCAATTGGTATAACCATTGTCAAAAATATACAATTAATTAACAATTAATCATCAAATAAAAGACAATTAAAAAACGAAAATTTAATTGGTCTGCTGCTGAATCGGTTAAAGAAATAAAGCCTGTTTTAAACGTTCCAGTAATTTCCAGAATTCTAAAGCGCACAAAAGCGCAAATAAAAAATTTTATATACGATGCGTGAGTTATTATTACGCGTAGTGATTACATCGGATAGGCCGCATTTTTTACTTATTTAGCGGAACCGATGTTTTACGCAGAGCCAGATAGTCAAGCAGGCAGCCGACAACGATGCCAACAAAGGCAATCGCTACCCCCGCTTCAAGCACCCTCGCTGACCACGATAGCGCTGAGAAATCCAGCGCATCGCTGATTAACATCAGCAGCCAGATGCCCAGCAGCGCAACACCCACTAACAGCAGACGCAGCGCCAGACGATAGCCGCCGCTGTAGTCCGTACGCGGCATAAACTGCTCGGTTTGCTGGGTATACTCCAGCGTTTGTCGGCAAACGAGCAGTAAGAAGATTCCCGGCACGGCGGCGACCACTGAGAAAAGATAGAACGTTGGCCAGCCGTGGGCTTCAACAAACCAGCCGGCAATTGGCCCGACGTACACACGACCTACGGCAGAGAGTGCCGACAGTAGCGCAAACTGGGTGGCGGAAAACGACTTATTGCATAACGTCATCAGCAGGGCGACAAACGCCGCGGTGCCCATACCGCCACACAGGTTTTCAAAGAACACCGCCGCCGCCATCGAGTAGAGGTGTTTATCGGTGACCGACAGCATCCAGTAACCGGCGTTGGAGACACCCTGCAAAATACCGAAAATGAGCAGCGCGCGGAACAACGTCAGACGCTGCATCAGCACGCCGCCGTACAGTGCGCCGACGATGGTCGCGAATAAGCCAAGGGTTTTGTTGACCATCCCGACCTGGCCTGCGTCAAAGCCAACGCCGCGAATCAGGAAGGTGGTGGTCAGGCTCATGGCGAAGGCATCGCCGAGCTTGTACATCACAATCAGCAGCAGGATCAGCCACGCGTTGTTGCGGCCAAAGAAATCTTTTAACGGCGCAACCACCGCTTGCTCAAGGCTTTTAGGTACCGGAATAACGTCGCTTGGTTCCGGTGCCAGAAGGGTGGCGATAATACAGGGCACCAGCAGCGCGGCCATCAGCCAGTACATGCCCTGCCAGCCCAGCCATTTATCAGCCAGCCACAGCGCTAAACCGCCGGAAACCAGCATCCCCAGGCGGTAGCCCAGCACGCTAATTGCCGCACCGGCCCCGCGCTCTTCGGCGGGCAGCACGTCGGTTTTCCAGGCGTCGAAGACGATATCCTGCGAAGCGGAACAGAAGGCGATAACAACCGCCAACGCCGCCATCCAGCGCAGCTGTGTGGCGGGTTCAAGGAAACCCATCGCCGCAATGGCGGCAAGCAGCAAACATTGGGTGGTTAACAGCCAGCCGCGACGACGCCCAAGGAATGGCGGCGTATAGCGGTCCATGACCGGAGACCAGAGAAACTTAAACACATATGCCTGTCCGACAAGCGAGAAGAAACCGATGGTTTTCAGGTCGATATTCTCGACCGTCATCCACGCCTGGAGCGTCCCTGAGGTCAGGGCAAGCGGTAAACCGGACGCAAAGCCAAGAATCAGCAGAATGGCTGATTTCGGTTGCTGAAAAATTCGCAGATAGTGAGCAGACATAGGCGTATACGTTCAGACCCGGCGAGGTGCCGGGTCTGAGACAGGATTAACGGGCGTTCTGTTTGATGAAATCGTGGATCGCGGTGTCCTGGGCCATATCGGCGATGGTGTCGCTCAGGACGCTATCAACGGTATTGGCGATATTCTGGTTGGAGGCCTGGAACGCGCCCTCAACGGAATAGTTAGAACGGTAGTTTTTGGTCATCTTGTTACCGTTGGCGGCGGTCGCGATGATAGCGATATCCGCTTTGGTATTGATGTTGTAACGCACGTTACCCTGGGAAACGTCGGCGTACAGCTGATTAACGATGATCTGCAGGTTTACCGCACCGTTCGGGCCAATCATGTAGCCACGCGCGGTCATCTGTTTTTCCAGCACTTCTTGCATCAGGAAGCGCAGGTCGCGGGAAGCGGTCAGGGTCACCAGCTGGTTGTTGCGAGTGACTTTCGCCAGCGCCTGATCCTGACGCTGGTCGGCGCCGGTAATGCTAACGGTCACGCCCATCAGGCTCGGATCCTGCTGAGGCAGTGTGATTTTCGGCGACACGTCAACGGTGGTCGGCGGTGTTGCGCATCCTGCCAACATAAACAGTGCTACCAGTGGGAAGAGGATTTTTTTTAACATGTTAGGGTTCTCAAACGCATTGTTTACTGAAAATTCCCGCCATCATAACATCGCCAACGGTCAGGGGAAGTAGGCAATGCATGTAATTTCATCGTGTTGGTGCTTTTCTGCAACAAGAAGCGGTTTGCGGCAGGATTTCAGATGAGAACGGATTGTAAAAGGCGTTAACTTCATCTACTTGACAAATAAAATGAGGCGAACGCTAATTTTTTGTTGCCTTTGTGTAATGGAATCAGTAAAAGCGGCTAACATTTAAAGGGATAGGCGGCATCTTAACGTTGTCGGAGGAGTAATATCATGATGATGCGTGAACAAATCGAAGAAAAATTAAGGGCAGCGTTTGATCCTGTGTTCCTGGAAGTTGTCGATGAAAGCTACCGCCACAACGTACCGGCAGGCTCAGAGAGCCACTTTAAAGTTGTGCTGGTGAGCGATCGCTTTACCGGGGAACGCTTCCTGAATCGCCACCGAATGATCTATGGCACCCTAACAGAGGAGTTTGCCTCCACCGTACATGCTCTGGCACTGCATACCTACACGCGTAAAGAGTGGGAAGGTTTACAGGATACCGTTTTTGCCTCGCCGCCGTGTCGCGGCGCGGGGACTATCGCGTAGAAAAGGCATTTGCAACGCGGAACTTTTCCAGTATGTTGCGTACAGATTATGAGAAAACGGCCTGCGGGCCGTTTTGTTTTGTCTGAATTTTGAGCGCTAAAAACAGTATTCAGACAAAAATTAGCCGGGAATTGTGAAAAATGCCGCAGCAACGCGTGATAACCGTTCTCGACTCATAAAAGTGATGCCGCTATAATGCTGCGTCTTATTTTTCGGAATGTCTTCGGGATGATTCTGGCTACAGGGAATGGTTTCTGATTAAAAGAGAACGTCCCAGTACTGCAAGGCATGATTCAGAGTTGACCGAGCACTGTGATTTTTTTGAGGTAACAAGATGCAAGTTTCAGTTGAAACCACTCAGGGCCTTGGCCGCCGTGTAACGATTACTATCGCTGCTGACAGCATCGAGACCGCTGTTAAAAGCGAGCTGGTCAACGTAGCGAAAAAAGTACGCATTGACGGTTTCCGTAAAGGTAAAGTACCGATGAATGTTGTTGCTCAGCGTTATGGCGCTTCCGTGCGTCAGGACGTGCTGGGTGACCTGATGAGCCGCAACTTTGTTGATGCGATCATCAAAGAGAAGATCAATCCGGCTGGCGCACCGAACTACGTTCCGGGCGAATACAAGCAGGGTGAAGACTTCACCTACGCAGTAGAATTCGAAGTGTACCCGGAAGTTGAGCTGAAAGGTCTGGACGCTATCGAAGTTGAAAAACCGGTTGTTGAAGTGACCGAAGCCGACGTTGACGGCATGCTGGACACCCTGCGTAAGCAGCAGGCTAACTGGAAAGACAAAGACGGCGCTGTTGACGCTGAAGACCGCGTAACCGTTGACTTCATCGGTTCCGTAGACGGCGAAGAGTTCGAAGGCGGCAAAGCGACTGACTTCGTACTGGCGATGGGCCAGGGTCGTATGATCCCGGGCTTTGAAGACGGTATCAAAGGCCACAAAGCAGGCGAAGAGTTCACCATCGACGTGACCTTCCCGGAAGAATACCACGCTGAAAACCTGAAAGGTAAAGCGGCTAAGTTCGCGATTACCCTGAAGAAAGTTGAAGAGCGTGAGCTGCCGGAACTGACTGCTGAATTCATCAAACGTTTCGGCGTTGAAGATGGCACCGTTGAAGGTCTGCGCGCTGAAGTGCGTAAAAACATGGAACGCGAGCTGAAAGGCGCGGTACGTAACCGTGTGAAATCTCAGGCGATCGAAGGCCTGGTGAAAGCGAACGAAATCGACGTTCCGGCTGCCCTGATCGACAGCGAAATCGACGTTCTGCGTCGTCAGGCTGCTCAGCGTTTCGGTGGCAACCAGCAGCAAGCGATGGAACTGCCGCGCGAACTGTTCGAAGAGCAGGCGAAACGCCGCGTTGTTGTTGGCCTGCTGCTGGGCGAAGTGATTCGTACCCACGAGCTGAAAGCTGACGAAGCACGCGTTGCTACCCTGATCGAAGAAATGGCTTCCGCCTACGAAGATCCGAAAGAAGTTATTGAATTCTACAGCAAAAACAAAGAGCTGATGGAAAACATGCGCAGCGTCGCTCTGGAAGAACAGGCTGTTGAAGCGGTTCTGGAAAAAGCGAAAGTGACTGAAAAAGCAACTTCCTTCAACGAACTGATGAACCAGCAGGCGTAATTTCGCTTCCCGGTTTACGGTTTTGAGAAAAACCCGTTGCCTTTTGGTGACGGGTTTTTTTTTATTGCAGCGATAAGTAAAGCTGACATGATAAAACGCCGTTTGGGTGTTAGCGTAACAACAAAATATTGTTATGCTTGAAATAGGGTAAGATCGTACCCATTACTGGGGGAACGAATCACTCGCCGCATCTCTATAATCAGAAAGCTGTGGCTATTTTATTTATTATCCAGGAGACGGAAATGTCATACAGTGGCGAACGAGATAACTTTGCACCCCACATGGCCCTGGTGCCGATGGTCATTGAACAGACCTCCCGTGGCGAACGTTCTTTTGATATCTACTCCCGTCTGCTTAAAGAGCGTGTCATCTTTCTGACCGGCCAGGTGGAAGACCACATGGCGAACCTGATTGTGGCGCAAATGCTGTTTCTGGAAGCGGAAAACCCGGAAAAAGACATTTACCTGTACATCAACTCCCCAGGTGGCGTAATTACGGCTGGGATGTCTATTTATGACACCATGCAGTTCATCAAGCCGGACGTCAGCACCATCTGTATGGGGCAAGCGGCGTCGATGGGCGCGTTCCTGCTGACCGCAGGCGCAAAAGGTAAGCGCTTCTGCTTGCCGAACTCCCGCGTGATGATTCACCAACCGCTGGGCGGTTATCAGGGCCAGGCGACGGATATCGAAATCCACGCCCGTGAGATCCTGAAGGTGAAAGGACGTATGAATGAGCTTATGGCGCACCATACCGGCAAGTCTCTGGAGCAGATCGAAAGCGACACTGAACGTGACCGCTTCCTGTCCGCTTCTGAAGCCGTCGAGTATGGCCTGGTTGACTCAATTTTGAGTCAACGTAACTAATGTCATGACGGCACGTGCCGCTGCACGGTATATAATACTAAGGGCGGCACAACGCTTGCGTAGCAGCTTGCGCTTAAGAATGGCATTTGCGTCGTCATATGCGGCACAAAGAACTTAAAAAGAGGTTTTGACTCATGACAGATAAACGCAAAGATGGCTCGGGCAAACTGTTGTACTGCTCTTTTTGCGGCAAAAGCCAGCACGAAGTGCGTAAGCTCATCGCCGGCCCATCCGTGTATATCTGCGACGAATGCGTCGACTTATGTAACGACATCATTCGCGAAGAGATTAAAGAAGTGGCGCCGCATCGTGAACGCAGTGCTCTGCCGACGCCACACGAAATTCGCCACCACTTAGATGACTATGTTATCGGTCAGGAACAGGCGAAAAAGGTGCTGGCCGTTGCGGTCTACAACCACTACAAACGTCTGCGTAACGGTGATACTAACAACGGCGTTGAGCTCGGCAAAAGTAACATTCTGCTGATCGGCCCAACCGGTTCCGGTAAAACCCTGCTGGCAGAAACGCTGGCTCGCCTGCTGGACGTTCCGTTCACCATGGCGGACGCCACCACCCTGACCGAAGCGGGTTACGTGGGTGAAGACGTTGAAAACATTATTCAGAAACTGCTGCAGAAGTGCGACTACGACGTACAGAAAGCGCAGCGCGGTATTGTTTACATCGATGAAATTGACAAGATTTCCCGTAAATCTGACAACCCGTCGATTACCCGCGACGTGTCCGGCGAAGGCGTACAGCAGGCGCTGCTGAAGCTCATTGAAGGCACCGTAGCGGCCGTTCCGCCGCAGGGTGGACGTAAGCATCCGCAGCAGGAATTCCTGCAGGTTGATACCTCGAAGATCCTCTTCATCTGCGGCGGCGCGTTTGCCGGTCTGGATAAAGTGATCGGTAACCGCGTTGAAACCGGTTCGGGTATTGGCTTTGGCGCGACGGTGAAATCGAAAACGGATAAAGCCAGCGAAGGCGAACTGCTGAGCCAGGTCGAGCCGGAAGATCTGATCAAATTTGGTCTGATCCCTGAGTTCATCGGTCGTCTGCCGGTGGTAGCAACGCTGACTGAGTTAAGCGAAGAAGCGCTGATTCAGATCCTCAAAGAGCCGAAAAACGCCCTGACTAAGCAGTACCAGGCGCTGTTCAATCTCGAAGGTGTGGATCTGGAATTCCGTGATGAAGCGCTGGACGCTATCGCCAAGAAAGCCATGGCGCGTAAAACCGGCGCCCGTGGCCTGCGTTCCATCGTGGAAGCCGCGCTGCTCGAAACCATGTACGATCTGCCTTCCATGGAAGACGTTGAGAAAGTGGTCATCGACGAGTCGGTCATTGCCGGTCAAGGCGAGCCGCTGCTGATTTACGGCAAGCCGGAAGCGCAGCAGGCATCTGGCGAATAATTCACCAGTTCATACAATCAGTTAATCAAAAAGGGGGGATTTTATCTCCCCTTTTATTTTTCCGTATTCATAGCGTTGAATGTGTGGAATACATCCCCATATACTGGTTACATGTTAATGGTTGTGTGAAGCACAGTCGCATGACCAGTTTACCTGGCGGACACTAAACTAAGAGAGAGCTCTATGAATCCTGAGCGTTCTGAACGCATTGAAATCCCCGTATTGCCGTTGCGCGATGTGGTGGTTTATCCGCACATGGTCATACCCTTATTTGTAGGGCGGGAAAAATCTATCCGTTGTCTGGAAGCGGCCATGGATCATGATAAAAAAATCATGCTGGTTGCCCAGAAAGACGCTTCAACGGATGAGCCGGGTGTAAACGATCTTTTCACCGTCGGGACCGTGGCCTCTATTTTGCAAATGCTGAAACTGCCTGACGGTACGGTCAAAGTACTGGTTGAAGGCCTTCAGCGCGCGCGTATCACCACGCTGTCTGATAACGGCGAGCACTTCTCGGCGAAGGCGGAGTATCTGGAATCGCCGGAAATTGAAGAGCGCGAGCAGGAAGTGCTGGTGCGTACGGCAATCGGTCAGTTTGAAGGCTATATCAAGCTGAACAAGAAAATTCCACCGGAAGTGCTGACGTCGCTGAACAGCATCGACGACCCTGCGCGTCTGGCGGACACCATTGCAGCGCATATGCCGCTGAAGCTGTCAGATAAGCAGTCCGTTCTCGAGATGTCCGACATCAACGAACGCCTGGAATACCTGATGGCGATGATGGAGTCGGAAATCGATCTGCTGCAGGTTGAGAAGCGTATTCGCAACCGCGTGAAAAAGCAGATGGAAAAATCGCAGCGCGAGTACTATCTGAACGAGCAAATGAAAGCCATTCAGAAAGAGCTCGGCGAGATGGACGACGCGCCGGACGAAAACGAAGCGCTGAAGCGTAAGATCGACGCGGCGAAAATGCCGAAAGAGGCGAAAGAAAAAACCGAAGCCGAACTGCAGAAGCTGAAAATGATGTCACCGATGTCAGCGGAAGCGACCGTGGTACGCGGCTATATCGACTGGATGGTGCAGGTGCCGTGGAACGCGCGCAGCAAGGTCAAAAAAGACCTTCGCCAGGCGCAGGAAATCCTCGATACCGACCACTACGGCCTGGAGCGCGTGAAAGACCGCATCCTTGAGTATCTCGCGGTTCAAAGCCGTGTGAACAAAATCAAGGGGCCGATTCTGTGCCTGGTAGGGCCGCCAGGGGTAGGTAAAACCTCTCTGGGTCAGTCTATCGCCAAGGCAACCGGTCGCAAATATATCCGTATGGCGCTGGGCGGCGTGCGTGATGAAGCGGAAATCCGCGGCCACCGTCGTACCTATATTGGCTCGATGCCGGGCAAACTGATCCAGAAAATGGCCAAAGTGGGCGTTAAAAACCCGCTGTTCCTGCTTGATGAGATCGACAAAATGTCTTCCGACATGCGTGGCGATCCGGCTTCCGCACTGCTTGAGGTGCTGGATCCCGAGCAGAACGTGGCGTTCAGCGATCACTACCTGGAAGTGGACTACGATCTCAGCGACGTGATGTTCGTGGCAACCTCGAACTCCATGAATATTCCGGCGCCGCTGCTGGATCGTATGGAAGTGATTCGTCTGTCCGGCTATACCGAAGATGAAAAGCTGAACATTGCCAAACGCCACCTGCTGCCGAAGCAGATTGAGCGTAACGCCCTGAAAAAAGGCGAATTGACGGTGGACGACAGCGCAATCGTCGGCATCATCCGTTACTACACGCGTGAAGCGGGTGTCCGTAGCCTGGAACGTGAAATTTCGAAACTGTGCCGCAAAGCAGTTAAACAGCTGCTGCTCGACAAAGAGCTGAAGCACATCGAGATTAACGGCGACAATCTGCACGATTACCTCGGCGTTCAGCGCTTTGACTACGGTCGCGCCGACGACGAAAACCGCGTGGGTCAGGTGACCGGCCTGGCGTGGACGGAAGTGGGCGGCGACCTGCTGACCATCGAAACCGCCTGCGTACCGGGTAAAGGCAAGCTGACCTACACCGGTTCGTTGGGTGAAGTGATGCAGGAGTCCATTCAGGCAGCGCTGACCGTGGTGCGCGCGCGCGCGGAAAAACTGGGTATCAACCCGGATTTCTACGAAAAACGCGACATTCACGTTCACGTGCCGGAAGGGGCAACGCCGAAAGACGGCCCGAGTGCCGGTATCGCGATGTGTACCGCGCTGGTTTCCTGCCTGACCGGTAACCCGGTGCGTGCAGACGTGGCGATGACGGGTGAAATCACCCTGCGTGGCCAGGTGCTGCCGATCGGTGGTCTGAAGGAAAAACTGCTCGCAGCACACCGTGGCGGCATTAAGACTGTTCTGATTCCTGATGAGAACAAACGCGATCTGGAAGAGATTCCGGACAACGTTCTGGCGGATCTGGACATTCACCCGGTGAAACGAATTGAGGAAGTTCTGTCCCTTGCGCTGCAAAATGAGCCGACCGGCATGCAGGTTGTAACCGCAAAATAGTGACCTCGCGCAAAGAGCGTTAATAAAAAGCGGGCTGGCAAGCGTAAACTGACTTGCCAGCCTTTTTTTGTCTCGCTAATTTAGACGGCTGGCAGGTGTGTCGTCGACAACGGGTGTTGTAAGGGCATGGGAGTCCTGATATAACTGCTCCGCGATCGCACCCTGAAGGATTCAGGTGCGATATAAATAATAAAGAGAGGAAGAGAACAGTGAACAAATCTCAACTGATTGACAAAATTGCTGCTGGCGCGGATATCTCCAAAGCTGCAGCTGGACGTGCGTTAGATGCTTTAATTGCTTCTGTTACTGAATCTCTGCAAGCTGGGGATGACGTTGCGCTGGTAGGTTTTGGTACCTTTGCTGTTAAAGAGCGTGCTGCCCGTACTGGCCGCAACCCTCAGACCGGTAAAGAGATCACTATCGCTGCCGCGAAAGTACCAGGCTTCCGTGCAGGTAAAGCACTGAAAGACGCGGTAAACTGATCGCTTTCCCGCTAAGGGAATGTGGCAAAGTACAAGGGCGCATCATCTGATGTGCCTTTTTTTATGGCTTATTGCGTACTTTTAAGCGTTTATATGCGGTCTGTGCTGACAACCGCCCCGGTTTCTTGTCAAAATACGCTCTCACGCGCAGCGGCCACACGTGGTATGCTGCACGAGGTATAAAAGTCACCTACAGCGGAGTGTTGTTACACCATGATGGACAATTTACGCACGGCAGCTAACAGTGTCGTGATCAAAGTCATTTTCGGTCTCATTATCGTGTCGTTCATTTTGACCGGCGTGAGTGGTTACCTGATTGGCGGTAACAATAATTTTGCCGCGAAAGTGAATGGCCAGGAAATCGGCCGCGGCCAGTTTGAAAATGCCGTTGCCAGCGAACGTAACCGTATGCAGCAACAGCTGGGCGATCAGTTCTCCGAGCTGGCGGCCAACGAAAACTACATCAAAACAATGCGTCAGCAGGTTCTGAACCGCCTGATTGACGAAGCGCTGCTGGACCAGTATGCGAAAGACTTAGGTCTTGGCATCAGCGATGAGCAGGTGCGTAAAGCGATTTTTGCTACCCCGGCGTTCCAGAACGACGGCAAATTTGATAACACCCGCTATACCTCGCTGGTGAATCAGATGGGCATGACGCCTGACCAGTATGCTCAGGCGCTGCGTAACCAGTTAACCACTCAGCAGCTGATTAACGCCGTTGCAGGCACCGACTTCATGCTGCCGGGCGAAACCGACCAGCTGGCGGCGCTGGTATCCCAGCAGCGTCTGGTGCGCGAAGCGACCATCGACGTCAACGCACTGGCGGCAAAACAGCAGGTGAGCGATCAGGAAATTTCCAGCTACTACGAACAAAACAAAGGTCAGTTCGTGGCGCCGGAACAGTTCCGCGTTAGCTACATCAAGCTGGATGCAGCGGCAATGAGTCAGGACGTCTCTGACGACGATATCCAGTCTTACTACGACCAGCATCAGGATCAGTTCACTCAGCCGCAGCGTGACCGCTACAGCGTGATTCAGACTAAAACTGAAGCGGAAGCGAAAGCCGTGCTGGACGAGCTGAACAAAGGCGCTGACTTCGCTGAACTGGCGAAAACCAAGTCTGCCGATATTATCTCTGCACGTAACGGCGGTGATATGGGCTGGCTGGAAGCCTCGACGACCCCTGACGAACTGAAAAATGCCGGGCTGAAAGAGAAAGGCCAGCTGTCTGGGGTGATTAAATCTTCTGTTGGCTTCCTGGTCGCACGTCTGGATGACGTTCAGCCTGCGGTGGTAAAACCGCTGGCGGACGTACGTAAGGACATTGCCGACAAAGTGAAGCAGGAAAAAGCGCTCGACGCATTCTATGCCCTGCAGCAGAAAGTGAGCGACGCGGCGAGCAATGATAACGACTCCCTGGCAGGTGCAGAGCAGGCGGCAGGTGTTAAAGCTGTCGAAACCGGCTGGTTTGACCGTAATAACCTGCCCGCTGAGCTGAACTTCAAACCGGTATCTGACGCTATCTTTAACGGCGGTCTGGTTGGCGAGAACGGCATGCCGGGCAGCAACTCCGATATTATTACCGTCGATGGCGATCGCGCCTTCGTACTGCGCGTGAGCGAGCACAAAGCCGAAGCGGTGAAACCGCTGGCCGACGTGAAAGCGCAGGTGACCGATATCGTTAAGCATAACAAAGCTGAACAGCAGGCGAAACTGGACGCTGAGAAGCTGCTGGTGGCGCTGAAAGACGGTAAAGGTGACGAGGCGATGAAAGCGGCGGGTCTGAGCTTTAGCGCCAGTAAAACGCTGAGCCGCGCGGGTCAGGATCCGCTGAGCCAGGCGGCCTTCTCACTGCCGCTGCCGCAGAAAGATAAACCAAGCTTCGGTATCGGCAACGATATGCAGGGTAACGTGGTTCTGCTGGCGCTGGACGAAGTGAAAGCAGGCGAAATGCCGGAAGCGCAGAAAAAAGCGATGGTGCAGGGAATTACCCAGAACAATGCCCAGATCGCTTTCGAAGCGATGATGAACAACCTGCGTAAATCCGCGAAGATTAAGCTCGGCGATATCATCGACCAGCAGCAATAATCGGAACTCGCCTCGCATAAATTTGTAATGCGATGAACATACCAAAGGCCGCTTTCGCGGCCTTTTCCACATTTAAAATCCGCCTTTTGCACGGTCTTCCGCCGCTCGTTATGGTGCTCTGGTCATTAACCAATAAGGAGACATCAATATGAAACGTGGAATCAAACTGTGTGTTATCGCCGCCGTTATGGCCTGTGCCGGAGTCAGTTTCAGCACGCAGGCCGCCCAGCCCGCGGCGGCAAAAACGCCAGCAGCGCAGAGCAGCGTGAGCGCCGCGCCGGATACACAGGCGAAGGCCGTGTCGGGGAACAAGAACGCAGCGGATGAAGGTACCAGGGTGAGCATCAATACGGCGTCAGCCGAAGCGCTGGCCCAGGCGATGAATGGCGTCGGCTTGAAGAAGGCGCAGGCCATCGTCAGCTATCGCGAGGAGTATGGCCCCTTCAAAACGCTGGACGATCTTAAACAAGTACCGGGAATGGGCAGCTCGCTGGTTGAGAGGAATCTGGCGCACCTCACGCTTTAATTTGCTTTGACGGTTTGCACTCGGCTGAAAATTTGCCAGACTAAAGAGGTCATACCAGTGGTGTGACCTCTGACTCTATTCATAATTTAAAATAACAAGGCTATGGCGCTATGCAGACACAAATCAAAGTTCGCGGTTATCACCTGGACGTGTACCAGCACGTTAACAACGCCCGCTATCTGGAGTTTCTGGAAGAGGCCCGCTGGGACGGGCTGGAAAATAGCGCGGGGTTCCAGTGGATGAGCGCGCACCACATTGCCTTTGTGGTGGTGAATATCAACATCAACTACCGCCGCCCGGCGGTGCTGGGCGACGTGCTGACGGTGACCAGCAAAGTGGAGCAGCTAAACGGCAAAAGCGGCGTACTCAGCCAGGTGGTGACGCTAAATCCGGAAGGCCAGGTGGTGGCCGATGCGCTGATCACCTTTGTGTGTATCGATCTGAAAACCCAGAAGGCGCTGCCGTTGGAAGGCGAGTTGCGGCAGCATCTGGAAGCAATGGTTGAGTAATGTGTTGAGACTGAAGGTAGCGTAATTCGTAGGCCTGATGAGCTAAGCGCCATCAGGCTGCGCAGCGCAGTTGCCGGATGGCGGCGTTGCCTATCCGGCCTGGCATCCTGTTTTATCGATAATGTCTCAAGACTTATTTCAGTCCGGTTTTTTGTTTCATCGCGGCCATCACGCCCGGCTTATCCTCCAGATAATGATTTAACCCGTTGGCGCGAAGATGACAGGCCGCGCAGTGGCCGCAGCCATCGCCCTTAATGCCGTTGTAGCAGGTCAGCGTCTCGCTGCGCACCAGATCTAGCTTGCCCCAGTAGTCCGCCAGCGCCCAGGTCTGCGCTTTGTCCAGCCACATCAGCGGCGTTTCAAAACGAATATCTTTCGCCATCCCTAAGCTCACCGCATGGTTCAGGGCCTTCACGAATTCGTCGCGGCAATCCGGATAGCCGGAGAAGTCGGTCTCGCACACGCCGGTAATGACCGCTTCTGCATGCACCTGATAAGCGTAAATCGCCGTTAGCGTCAGGAACAGAATATTGCGCCCCGGCACGAAGGTGTTGGGAATGCCATCGGCACTGGGCTCATAGTCCGGTACCGGAATGCTGTCGCGGGTCAGGCTGCTGACCGCCAGTTCGTTCAACAGAGTGACGTCCAGCACCTTGTGCGCGCGGGCGCCTAGCTTTAAGGCCAGTTCGCGGGCGACGTCAATTTCGGCGCGGTGGCGCTGACCATAATCAAACGTGACGCAGTGCACTTCATCATATTGATGCAGCGCCTGCACCAGGCATGTAGTGGAGTCTTGTCCACCGCTAAAGACGACAACGGCACGTTTCATGGTTTTTCCTGTCTGTGAATCTGAAAGCCGCTATGGTAACGCCTGTGCGGCGCGGCGACCAGCTTCTTCACCGCACGGTGGGCGGCAGCCAGGCCGCGCTAAAATCGAACCAGCCGCGGGCGTTAAGGCGAATGCCGTTAACCCCCGGCGGCGCGCTAACCTGGTACTGATAGTTAAACAGCGGCGTCAGGATGGCGTCACTCATTAAGCGCGTAAAAATACGCTTCAGCGCGGCAATTCGCAGGCCGTCATCCGGCAACGCCTGCGCTTCATCCAGCGCCGACTGCACGCGGGCAGCCTGTGAATCGGTAAACAGTGCCGGCCACAGCGCGTCGCAGCGTAGCCATTGTTCCAGCGCATATTCCGGCATCTCGCCGATGAGCCTGTCGCCCATAAACAGGTCGGCCTGGGGGAGGTGGGGGCAACCGGTCCAGCTTTTGGCATCATAGAACAGCACCGTTAATTCGCAGCCTTGCCGTGCGAGTGCGATTTTCAACTCCTCTGCCATCGTATGCAGTTCGACCGGCAGGTGATAAAGCAGAGTGAGACGGGAAGGCAGGGCGACTTCATCGTCTTCCGGCACCAACGGGATATCCCAGCCAGGCAGCATCTCTTCGCTTGGTGTTATCAGGTTTTCGCCTAGCGGCAGGCTTTGCAGCAGGCCGGAGCGGTGAATCAGCGCGATGACCCGCTGCGCCTGCGCCATGCTCAGTCGTGGGCTCTGACGCAACGCCAGATAGCAAAAACCGAGGCTAATACTGTGGCTGACTAGCCGTAGCTCAGCCAACTCTTCCGGCTTGCCGATGGCTATCTGCACTGGATGCTGGCAGCTGGTGCCGAGCCCTTGCTCGAACAACTGTGGCGTGATCCAGTACTCGATCGCCTGGAGCAGCGGATGGCTTTGATGATAGCGATGGTGACTCTCAATACGCACCAGCTCAGGCTCGAAGATCTTCAGCATAAAGGGGCCGGTCCCTTGCTCCGGGTCGTCCGGATGCGCCAGCACGCTGCAGTAGCTGGCCAGCCGGTGCGGTAGCCAATAATCCGGGCGATGCAGGATAAAGCTCAAACACTGGGGGTGGGTTTGGGTAATGTCTTTCACGCTGGCGAATAGCTTTGCCAGCTCCGGTAGTTCGAAGAGCATCAGCAGACGGCGGCGTAGCTGTTCCGTCTCGACGGCGTCACCGTTGTGCCAGTGCAGCGTCGAGCGAATGTAAAACTGCCAGTGCAGCCCATCCGGAGAAACCGACCAATGGTGAGCCAAATCCCCCTGCGGCTGAGAGGCTTCGTGATTGAAGCGGGTCAAGCCTGAATAGATCTGTCCGGCCAGATGTTGCTCTGCACGCCCGGCGAGGAAGCCGGGATGCAGTGGTTCCAGCGGACGATA
Organism: Kluyvera sp.; assembly: GCF_965301105.1. Classification (NCBI taxonomy): domain Bacteria; kingdom Pseudomonadati; phylum Pseudomonadota; class Gammaproteobacteria; order Enterobacterales; family Enterobacteriaceae; genus Kluyvera; species Kluyvera sp. The sequence continues at coordinate 36,968 of NZ_CBDKZX010000006.1, read as the reverse complement.
GTAGGGAATACGCAGCGTCGGCGTGTTGTTTTGCCACTGACCGCCGAGAAACGGATGCAGTAGCGCCCGCAGCTCAACCGGGGCAATTTGCGCGAGTTCCAGCGCATTGTGCTGTTCCCCACGGTTGAGTGCGGTCTCCATCATCTCATTGCGCAGCGCCTCCGGTGTGGTGTGAAAACGTAGCTGACCACGCTTACCGCGCCCGGACTGCGCCTGCCAGCTGAGCCACCCGGCCTCCTGCGCCTGACGCAGCAGCGTGCGCACATGGCGCTCGCTGCAAAAACAGCGGGCGGCCAGCTCGGCAATGGTCACCTGCTGATCGTCACCCTGCGACGGCAGCCACAGACGCTGGAACTGATTTAAACGATTTAACAGTCGCATATAAACCCGGAACAATAAAAATGAAGTATTCAGTATTACTTCCGTATATCCCAGCAGATACTGACTGACAAGAGAGAGCGATCACAGGTGGGATAAATCATGGCAAGACTGGCGGCGTTTGATATGGATGGCACACTGTTGATGCCAGACCATCGTTTAGGCGAGAGAACCGTTGCGGTACTGAAACGGCTGCGCGAACGGCAAATTACGCTGACTTTTGCTACCGGACGTCATGTGCTGGAGATGCGTCCGCTGGTCGACACGCTTTCGCTGAACGCATATTTAATTACCGGTAACGGGACGCGCATTCATACCCAACAGGGCGAAGTGCTGTACCGCAGCGACCTTGCTGCAGACGTCGCCGAGCAGGTGCTGCATTCCTACTGGGATACCAAAGCCAGCATGCACGTTTTTAACGATAACGGCTGGTTTACCGGGCGCGAGATCCCGGAATTACTCAAGGCGCATGTGTATAGCGGTTTCTCCTACCAGCTGCGCGATCTGCGGCGGATCCCGGCGCATCAGGTGACCAAAATTTGTTTCTGTGGCGATCACGACGATCTCTGCCGCCTGCGTATTCAACTCACAGAAGCACTGGATGATCGCGCCGATATCTGTTTTTCAGCGATAGACTGTCTGGAAGTGCTGCCGCGTGGCAGCAATAAAGGCGCGGCGCTGAAGGTGCTGAGCGACCATCTTGGCGTCGGCATGGAAGAGTGCATGGCCTTTGGCGATGCCATGAACGACCGTGAAATGCTGGGGCTGGTGGGCCGGGGCGTGATCATGGGCAACGCAATGGGGCAGCTTAAAGCGGCGCTGCCTCATCTGCCGGTTATCGGAAACTGCAACAACCAGGCGGTTTCCCACTATTTAACGCATTGGCTGGATACACCAAATCTACCTTATTCCCCCGAATAGAGAGACTTACCAGCAAGCCCGGCATCTGATGATGTCGGGTTTTTTTTATTGGGCGATCAGCCGTTCGATTTCACGACGCCACGGCGTGATATCGCCGATGTTAGTCGCCACCCATTCGGCATTGTAATAGGTATCGAGATAGCGCTCGCCGCTGTCGCACAACAGTGTGACGATCGAACCGCTTTTCCCTTCGGCGCGCATTTGCGCAGCCAGCTGCAGCGCGCCCCACATATTGGTGCCAGTGGAAGCGCCCACTTTGCGGCCCAACTGGGTTTCCAGCCACTGCGCGGTGGCGACGCTGGCGGCGTCCGGCACGCGCAGCATGTCATCGACGACGTCCGGGATAAACGACGGTTCGACGCGCGGGCGGCCAATACCCTCGATTTTACTGCCGATGCTGCCGCGTAGGCTGGCGTCGCGGTGCTGCCAGTAGTCGAGGAAGACTGAATTTTCTGGATCGACGACCAGCAGTCTCGTGTCGTAACCCTGGCAGCGAATGTAGCGACCAATGGTGGCGGAGGTGCCACCGGTGCCCGCGCTCATCACCACCCATGACGGCACCGGATTCGGTTCGTGAGACATCTGGCGGAAAATGCTGTCGGCAATATTATTGTTGCCGCGCCAGTCGGTGGCGCGTTCTGCGTAGGTGAATTGATCCATATAATGGCCGTTCAGCTCGCGGGCCAGCTTTTCCGATGCGGCGTAGATTTCACAGGCGCTCTCCACGAAATGGCAGCGGCCGCCGTAGAATTCAATTTGCTCGATTTTGCGTTTCGCCGTACAGGCAGGCATGACCGCAATAAACGGCAGCCCCAGCAGGCGGGCAAAATAGGCTTCGGACACCGCAGTGGAACCGGAAGAGGATTCAATAATCGTCGTGCCTTCCTGAATCCAGCCGTTGCACAGCCCATAGAGGAACAGCGAACGCGCCAGGCGGTGCTTCAGGCTGCCGGTGGGATGGGTGCTTTCATCTTTCAGATACAGCTGAATACCGGGGAAAGCGGGCAGCGACAAACGAATCAGATGCGTATCGGCGCTGCGTTGATAATCGGCGTTAATTTCGCTAATGGCATTTTTGACCCAGGTGCTATTCATCATCATTTTTCCGTTTGTCATTTTGTGCCCAGCTTAGCGAAAACGGCAGAAAAAATTGTTGCCATCTGACCTTTAAAATACAATTAAGAGAGAAAATTTTTCTCTCGGTGAAGGTAATGTTAGATAAAATTGACCGTAAGCTGCTCTCCTTGCTGCAGAATGACTGCACGCTCTCTTTGCAGGCGTTAGCGGATGCCGTTAATCTGACCACCACGCCATGCTGGAAACGGCTTAAACGGCTGGAAGATGACGGCGTGCTGCTCGGGCGTGTGGCGCTGCTGGATCCGGAAAAACTCGGTTTAGGGTTGACGGCGTTCGTCCTGATTAAAACCCAGCATCACAGCAGCGACTGGTACAGCCTGTTTGTCAGCGAAGTGACGCAAATGCCTGAGGTGCTCGGCTTCTGGCGTATGGCCGGGGAGTATGATTACCTGATGCGCGTGCAGGTTGCGGACATGAAACGCTACGATGATTTTTACAAAAGCCTGGTGAATCGCGTTCCCGGACTGTCGGACGTCACCTCGAGCTTTGCGATGGAACAGATTAAATACACCACAGCACTTCCCATCGAATAACTCTATCTCTGGAATTTTACTGCGTGCGATTATTTGCTCAACTTAGCTGGTACTTTCGTCGGGAATGGCGTCGCTATCTCGGCGCCGTGGCCCTGCTAATTATCATTGCCATTCTCCAACTGATTCCGCCAAAAGTCGTGGGGATCGTGGTTGATGGCGTGACGCAACACCACTTCACCGCCGGTAAGCTGATGATGTGGATTGGCACTATGGTTCTGATTGCCGTGGTGGTCTATCTGCTGCGCTACGTCTGGCGCGTGCTGCTGTTTGGCGCATCCTACCAGTTGGCCGTCGAACTGCGTGAAGATTTCTATCGTCAGCTCAGCCGCCAGCATCCGGAATTCTATCTGCGCCACCGTACCGGCGACCTGATGGCGCGGGCCACCAACGATGTTGACCGCGTGGTCTTCGCCGCCGGGGAAGGCGTGCTGACGCTGGTGGACTCGCTGGTGATGGGCTGCGCGGTGCTGATCGTGATGTCCACCCAGCTCAGCTGGCAGCTGACATTATTAGCGCTGGTGCCAATGCCGATTATGGCGCTGGTTATCCATCGCTACGGCGATCTGCTGCACGAGCGCTTCAAAGTGGCGCAGGCGGCGTTCTCCAGCCTTAACGATCGCACCCAGGAAAGCCTGACCAGCATTCGCATGATCAAAGCCTTCGGCCTTGAAGACCGGCAGTCTGCGCAGTTTGCCGCCGACGCGGCGGACACCGGGGTGAAAAACATGCGCGTCGCGCGTATCGACGCGCGCTTTGACCCGACGATTTATATTGCTATCGGCATGGCGAACCTGCTGGCGATTGCCGGCGGTAGCTGGATGGTGATGCAGGGCGATTTGACGCTCGGCCAGTTGACCAGTTTTATGATGTACCTTGGGTTGATGATTTGGCCGATGCTGGCGCTGGCGTGGATGTTCAATATCGTCGAGCGCGGCAGCGCAGCCTATAGCCGCATTCGCACTTTGCTGGCGGAAGCGCCGGTGGTGAACGATGGCGTCCAGCCGGTGCCGGAAGGGCGCGGTACGCTCGCGCTGGCGATACACCGCTTTAGCTACCCGCAAACCGACAAGCCGACCCTTGAGGAGGTTAACGTCACGCTGAAACCGGGGCAAATGCTGGGCATCTGCGGGCCGACCGGCTCTGGAAAATCGACTATTCTGGCGCTGATTCAGCGCCACTTCGACGTAGATGACGGTGAGATCCGTTTCCACGATATTCCTCTACGCCAGCTTCAGCTCGATGCCTGGCGCAGCCGTCTGGCGGTCGTCAGCCAGACGCCGTTCCTGTTTTCCGATACGGTGGCCAGCAATATCGCATTGGGCTGTCCGAGCGCCACGCAGGAAGAAATTGAACGCGCGGCGAAGCTGGCCTGCGTGCATGAAGATATTCTGCGTCTGCCACAGGGTTACGACACCGAAGTGGGCGAGCGTGGCGTGATGCTCTCCGGCGGGCAAAAACAGCGCATTTCGATTGCTCGCGCGCTGCTGCTGGACGCTGAAATCCTGATTCTCGACGACGCGCTGTCGGCGGTTGATGGCCGTACTGAGCATCAAATATTGCATAACCTGCGTCAGTGGGGCGAAGGGCGGACAGTCATTATCAGCGCCCATCGCTTATCGGCGCTGACTGACGCCAGCGAGATCATCGTGATGCAGCATGGGCATATTGCCCAGCACGGGCAGCATGAACAGCTGGCGGCGCAGGCGGGCTGGTATCGTGATATGTACCGTTATCAACAGCTGGAAGCCGCGCTGAACGACGCGCCGGAAGAAGAGAAACCGGAGGAAGTGAATGCGTAGTTTCGGGCAACTGTGGCCAACCTTAAAACGGCTGCTGGCCTACGGCTCGCCGTGGCGTAAGCCGCTGTCGATTGCCGTGGCGATGTTGTGGGTGGCGGCTGCCGCTGAAGTGAGCGGGCCGCTGCTGATCAGCTATTTTATCGATAATATGGTGGCGAAAGACATTTTGCCGTGGGGGAAAGTGGCTGGTCTTGCGGCGGCCTATATTGGCCTGCAACTGCTGGCCGCGACGCTGCACTATAGCCAGTCGCTGCTGTTTAACCGCGCGGCGGTCGGCGTGGTGCAACAGCTGCGAACCGACGTGATGGATGCCGCGCTGCGCCAGCCGCTAAGCGAATTTGATACCCAGCCGGTTGGTCAGCTTATTTCGCGGGTAACCAACGATACCGAAGTGATTCGTGACCTTTACGTGACCGTGGTGGCTACGGTACTGCGCAGCGCGGCGCTGATTGGCGCCATGCTGGTCGCCATGTTCAGCCTCGACTGGCGCATGGCGCTGGTAGCGATTGTCATTTTCCCGGCGGTCATGACGGTGATGGTGATTTATCAGCGTTACAGCACGCCGATTGTACGCCGCGTGCGTGCGTATCTTGCCGACATCAACGATGGTTTTAACGAAGTGATCAACGGCATGAGTGTGATCCAGCAGTTTCGCCAGCAGGTGCGCTTTGGCGAGCGTATTGGCGAGGTCAGCCGTTCACACTATATGGCGCGTATGCAAACCCTGCGGCTGGACGGCTTCCTGCTGCGCCCGCTGCTGAGCCTGTTTTCCTCGCTGATCCTCTGTGGGCTACTGATGTTGTTCGGCTTTAGCGCGCAGGGAACGATTGAGGTGGGGGTGCTGTACGCCTTTATTAGCTACCTGGGGCGTCTGAACGAACCGTTGATTGAGCTCACCACCCAGCAGTCAATGCTGCAACAGGCGGTGGTCGCCGGGGAGCGCGTCTTTGAGCTAATGGATCGTCCGCGCCAGCAGTACGGCGAGGATATTGCGCCGTTAGCCAACGGTGACATTGATATTGATAACGTGTCGTTTGCCTACCGTGGCGACAAAATGGTGCTGCAAAATATCTCGCTGTCGATTCCGGCGCGGAGCTTTGTGGCGCTGGTCGGGCATACTGGCAGCGGCAAGAGTACGCTGGCCAGCCTGCTGATGGGCTATTATCCGCCGAACGCAGGGGAGATTCGCCTCGGCGGTCGTCCATTGTCGAGCCTGAGTCATCAGGTGCTGCGCCAGGGGATCGCCGTGGTGCAGCAGGATCCGGTGGTGCTGGCGGATTCGTTCTTTGCCAACGTCACGCTGGGGCGTGATATCAGTGAGGCGCAGGTCTGGCAGGTGCTGGAAACGGTGCAACTGGCGGAGCTGGCGCGCAGCATGAGCGACGGTATCTATACCCATCTTGGCGAGCAGGGCAATAACCTCTCGGTTGGGCAGAAACAGCTGCTCGCGCTGGCTCGCGTGTTGGTTGATACCCCGCAGGTGCTGATTCTCGACGAAGCGACCGCCAATATCGACTCCGGTACCGAGCGCGCTATCCAGCAGGCGCTGGCCGCCGTGCGTCAACACACCACGCTGGTGGTGATTGCTCACCGTTTATCGACTATCGTCGAAGCGGACACCATCATGGTGCTTCATCGTGGGCAGGCGGTAGAGCAGGGGACGCATCAGCAACTGCTTGAAGCAAAAGGGCGTTACTGGCAGATGTATCAACTGCAGTTGGCCGGAGAAGAACTGGCCGCCAGCGCTCAGGACGATGCTTTGACCGCCTGATGCACCAGAGACAGGCATTTTTCTAACAGAATGCATTTGTGACGCGCATCATGCACTCGCATGGTGCGTTTTTCTTTTTTGTCCCACGATTTCCCGCACACCATCCCTGATTATCCCGCATGAATGCCGTTTTTTCATTTCTGGCACGCCCCTTGCTTTATCTGTTGTGTGTTCGCAGCCACTACCGAATTCTGACTGGAGGGGATCTATGAAGCTGGTTACCGTGGTAATCAAACCATTCAAACTCGAAGACGTTCGCGAAGCGCTGTCTTCTATTGGCATTCAGGGCTTAACGGTGACGGAAGTGAAAGGCTTTGGTCGCCAGAAAGGTCATGCAGAGCTTTACCGCGGTGCGGAATACAGCGTCAACTTCCTGCCGAAGGTAAAGATTGATGTGGCTATCGCCGACGATCAGCTCGATGAAGTCGTCGACGTCATCAGTAAAGCCGCTTATACCGGAAAAATTGGCGACGGTAAGATTTTTGTCGCCGAACTGCAGCGCGTAATCCGTATTCGTACCGGCGAAGCCGACGAAGCGGCGCTGTAATTCCCAGACAGCACAGTGATAGGGATTGAGATGATGAAAAAAACAATGGTAAAAACGGGGTTGAGCGCGCTGGCGCTGTTGCCGGGTCTGGCGATGGCGGCACCGGCGGCGGTGGATAAAGCGGATAACGCCTTTATGATGATTTGTACCGCGCTGGTGCTGTTTATGACCATTCCGGGCATTGCATTGTTCTACGGCGGTCTGATTCGCGGTAAGAACGTGCTCTCGATGCTGACGCAGGTCGCGGTCACCTTCGCGCTGGTGTGCGTACTGTGGGTGGTTTACGGCTACTCGCTGGCCTTCGGCACTGGCGGCAGCTTCTTCGGTAGCTTCGACTGGATCATGTTGAAAAATATTAAAATCACCGATCTGATGGGCTCCTTCTATCAGTACATCCACGTGGCGTTCCAGGGCTCCTTCGCCTGCATCACCGTGGGGCTGATTGTCGGCGCGCTGGCGGAACGTATTCGTTTCTCTGCGGTGCTGATTTTCGTGGTGATTTGGCTGACGCTTTCCTACATCCCGATCGCCCATATGGTGTGGGGCGGTGGTCTGCTGGCGAGCCACGGCGCGCTGGACTTTGCGGGCGGCACGGTGGTGCACATTAACGCGGCGGTAGCCGGTCTGGTGGGCGCGTACCTGATTGGTAAACGCGTAGGCTTTGGTAAAGAAGCCTTCAAACCGCACAACCTGCCGATGGTGTTTATTGGCACGGCGATCCTCTATTTTGGCTGGTTCGGCTTCAACGCCGGTTCCGCCAGCGCGGCGAATGAAATTGCCGGTCTGGCCTTTGTGAACACCGTCGTCGCGACTGCCGCCGCTATCCTCGGCTGGGTCTTCGGCGAGTGGGCGCTGCGCGGCAAACCTTCGCTGTTGGGGGCCTGTTCCGGTGCAATTGCAGGGCTGGTGGGTATCACTCCGGCATGCGGTTATATTGGTGTCGGCGGTGCGCTGATTCTGGGTATTGTGGTGGGTCTGGCCGGTCTGTGGGGCGTGACTTCCCTGAAACGCTGGCTGCGTGTGGATGACCCCTGCGACGTGTTCGGTGTCCACGGGGTGTGCGGCATCATCGGCTGTATTCTGACCGGTATCTTTGCTTCAACTGCGCTGGGCGGTGTGGGGTACGCTGAAGGCGTCACCATGAGCCATCAGGTGCTGGTGCAGTTAGAAAGTATCGCCATCACTATCGTTTGGTCCGGCGTTGTGGCCTTCATCGGTTATAAAGTGGCGGATCTGACGGTGGGTCTGCGCGTGCCGGAAGAACAGGAGCGTGAAGGTCTGGACGTCAACAGCCACGGCGAAAACGCCTACAACGCCTGATAACGCCTGTCACCCGGCCGAGCATTGCGAAGCCGGGAATCCGCCGACACTGACGTTTGCGCCTCATTCGACGGATCATGAGTTATCTCCAAAGCCAAAAAAGCCTCCCTTTGGGAGGCTTTTTTGTGCGTGAAGCGCATTAGTTGCGGTTACGCATGACGCCTTCCTGCACCGTCGAGGCGACCAGCACGCCATCCTGAGTATAGAATTCGCCGCGCACAAAACCGCGCGCGCTGGAGGCCGAGGTGCTTTCCACGCTGTAGAGCAGCCATTCGTTCATGTTGAACGGACGGTGGAACCACATCGAATGGTCGATGGTCGCCACCTGCATGCCTGGCTCAAGGAAGCCAACGCCGTGCGGCTGCAGTGCCACCGGCAGGAAGTTAAAGTCCGAGGCATAGCCGAGCAGATACTGGTGGATGTGCAAATCATCCGGCACCGCGCCGTTAGCGCGCATCCATACCTGGCGGCGCGGTTCAGCGACGTGCCCCTTCAGCGGGTTGTGGAACTCAACCGGGCGAATTTCCAGCGGCTTATCGCAGAGAAACTTCTCTTTGGCCTGCGGCGGCAGCAGATGCGCCAGCGAGCGGGCGATGTCGGTTTCAGAAGGTAGACCGTCCGGCGATGGCGCGGCTGGCATGCTTTTCTGATGCTCGTAGCCCGGTTCCGGCGCCTGGAAAGAGGCAGTCATATAAAAGATCGGTTTACCGTGCTGAATGGCCGCGACGCGGCGGGCGCTAAAACTGTTGCCGTCGCGCAACACTTCGACGTCGTAAACGATCGGTTTTTGGCTGTCGCCCGGGCGCAGGAAGTAGCTGTGGAACGAGTGTACCAGTCGATCGGTCGGGACCGTTTCTTTCGCGGCATACAGCGCCTGGCCAACAACCTGCCCGCCAAAGACCTGACGGAGGCCAAGATCTTCACTCTGGCCGCGGAACAGACCTTCTTCAATTTTTTCCAGATTTAATAATGTCAGCAGATTCGATAGCGCCTGGCTCATTGATACCCTCTATATTTTTACTGTCACAGCGTCAGGTGAATGTTTCCATTATAACGCAGTTTCGCCAGTGGTCCGATGGGTTCAATTATCTGAATAATGGGGCATTTGCAGGCATTAATGTGAAATATGTGCCACACTTGAGCGGTAAAAGTTGTTAAGGCGATGTCACTCAATTGAGAAAACAGCCTTAATTTGAGTGAGCGAAAAGGAGAATGCTAATGAAACTCGTGCCGATCTTAAGCGGTCTGGCGATTGCGCTGACCCTCGCGGGCTGTGCCCAGACTCACCAGCAAAGTCAGAATCAGACGCCTGCGCCGCAAGCAGCAACTCAAGCTGAGGCCATTACCGGCCCGACCGTCTCTGGTAACGTGTGGATTCGCCAGAAAGTGGCGCTGCCGCCGGAAGCGGTGCTGACGGTCACGCTGTCGGATGCTTCCCTGGCCGATGCGCCGGCAAAAGTGCTGTCGCAGAAAGTGACCCGTACTGAAGGTAAGCAGGCGCCGTTTAGCTTTGTGCTGCCGTATAACCCGGCAGATATTCAGCCTAACGCCCGCATCCTGTTAAGCGCGGCGGTGACCCTCGACGGTAAGCTGCTGTTTATTACCGATACTATCCAGGAAGTCATCAACCACGGCGGTACCAAGGCCGATGTGACCCTGGTTCCGGTACAGCAAACCGCGGTACCGGTGCAGGACACCGCGCCGGTTCAGGTGCCGTAAATGAAAATGCCCTCCAGCGAGAGGGCATTTTTTTGTTCGCCGCAGACTGACGACTTCGGTGCTGTGACGCCAGAATCTCAATATCGCCAACGATACTTCTGCATATCAATTTGTCCGCTCCCCGATACCTGCACCCCTTCAGCCAGCAGCGCCTGACGCTGGCGTTGAAGATCCGGCCCGGTAAGCGATATTGCGCCGTGACGGTTTACCACCCGGTACCACGGCAGCGTTGAGCCTTCCGGCAGGCGTTTGAGCACGCCGCCTACCTGCCGCGCGGCGCGCGGGGAACCAGCCAGCCGGGCGACATCGCCGTAGGTCGTCACATACCCTTCCGGAATGGAGGCGACGATTTGCCAAACGCGTTGGGGGAAAGAATCTAAAGCATCCATAGTCAGTTCCTGAAGGCAGAACCTTTAGCATAATCAGCCTGATGTCCCGTGTGAAGGGAGGATTGCGCAAGAATCCAGCAGGTAGAAGCGGATAGCTTGCAATTGCCTGCTTCAGCAGGGATAATGCGCCAGCGCGTTGGGTAACAACGCTCTCAATGGGGGCTCTGTTGGTTCTCCCGCAACGCTACTCTGTTTACCAGGTCAGGTCCGGAAGGAAGCAGCCAAGGCAGATGACGCGTGTGCCGGGATGTAGCTGGCAGGGCCCCCACCCATTTGTATTTCCTCTTCTTTTTCATTCTCCGTAACGTTATTAATCCCTTTATTTATTAAGGTTATTCTCGCCTGCGCGTCAATTAAGCTTCATTTATTTGTAATAATACTGTCATGTACGTGTCATAAATTGTATTTAAATTAATATTGGGTATTTATATTGCCTGTTGTGTTAAAAATATATTTGTGGAATGTGTTGTTGAGTTCATGTATTAGTTATTACAGAAATAATACACAAAACCATTTTTCAGTGGTTAACACACGCGTTCGGGATGACGCGTTGCTACGGGAAGGTAAACATGACAATTGCAGTGCTGAACGTAAAAATTGATGAGACCGTTAAAGAGAAACTTCGTCACTATGCTGAGGCCAATGGCCTGACTTTAGGGGCCGCGGCGGAGAAGCTACTGTTGTCGGGCTTTACGGCGGAAGAAGAGGCGGGTGTATGTGAAGACGACATCGATAGCCAGCATACGGAAGAGGATGTCGCCCCCTTTACACCTAAAGAAATCAAAGCATTACGTAAATTACTGAAGAAGAGAAAATGAAACAGCAACCGACAATAGCGTGTAACTATAGTGAAGCCTGCGCTCTGTTACGCTCGGGCTACGTCAAGCATGTTCTTCTTAACTGGAACGTCGGCAGCGATGAATTCTTTCGTATCGCCTCTGACTGGTGTGATACCGGGGCAAAAATTAAGAAAGAGGGCGAATCTTTCGTTATTTCACTGAAAGGCTTTCCGATTCCTCCGCAGCACTAATATATTCTTTTATTTGGCGTTATCTTTTTAAAGAATATATCAGCGCCAGGCCGGTTTCGTTATTGGGTGGCGAGATAGGTATGCGCACGGTTAGATTATTTTTCGCATCTTATTTCCCCCGGACTGGCCTGCTAACGTTGCCCATATTGGCTGCAACGTAGTGAACGCGCGACGCAGCGTTTCATCATCCAGGGTGAAGGGAAGACGTAAATTTCGCTCGCCGCTTCCGGCCAGACCAAAACGCGTCCCCACGCCAATATGAATTCCGCTGCCTTCCGCGCGCGCGGCAAAACGTGTCGCCATCATTTCCGGTAGTTCAACCCAAAACGACAGTCCGCCCTCCGGCATCCTGAATTTCCACTGTGGGAAATACTCCTGCATCAGCGAGGCACACATGTCGCGACGGGCTTTCAGCTGATGACGTCTTGCGGGCAGCAGAGTACTTTCGTTTTCCAGTAACCAGCAGGTGGCCAGCTGTTCCAGCAGCGGCGAACCTAAATCCAGGGTATCCCGGGTTTGAACCAACGCGGCAATGGTTTGTGACGATGCGCGGATCCAGCCCAGTCGTAATCCGCCCCAAAAGCTTTTGCCGGTTGAACCCACGCTAATAATCGGCGCCTCGCGGTTAAAGGCCGCCAGTGGAGGCGGCGGCGGCGCGTTGTACCATAAATCGACCATGGTTTCGTCCACGACCAGCGTCGTGCAGGTGCGGGCCGCCAGATCGGCGACGGTCTGCCGCGTGGCGCGATCCATGCATTGCCCGGTGGGGTTTTGAAAATCGGGCATCAGATACGCCAGGCGCGGGGCCGTCTGGGCAATGATCGCCGCCAGCCCATCGGTATCCCATCCCCGGTCCGGCAGCGGCAGAGCCACCGGACGGCAGGAAGCTCCCTCAATGGCGGAAATCGCCAGCGGATAGGTGGGTGTTTCCACCACCACCCGATCGCCCGGCCCGGTCAGATAGCGCAGAATCAGCGCCAGCCCGCTGACCGCCCCGTTCACCAGCATAATTTCATCGGCATGAGTAGCCAGACCGCGAGCGGTGTAGCGTTGGGCAATCGCCTCGCGTAACACGGGCAGGCCATGCTGATCGTAGCCTGTCGTAGCAAGGTACTCCGGCAGCATCGATAGCGCGTGGCTATAGGCCTGGTGAATTTCTGCCCCTGCCGCCAGCGCGGCGGTAGAGAGATTCAGCGTTTGGGCGGTATTTAAGCGTGGCGTGGACGGGCGGTTTTCACCAGCTAGTCTCACCGTCGAGCCACTGCCCTGACGGCTCTGTACGTAACCCTCATCACGCAACTGCGCCAGCGCGCTGGCAATGGTCGTACGGCTAACGCCAAGTGCGCTGGCAAATTCGCGCTCGCCAGGCAGACGGGTATCCAGCGGCAGTCGGCCATCAAGAATCAGCAACCGCAGCGCATCGGTCAGCTGGTGCCAGAGCGGCGTGGAAGAGGGGCTTTCCTGCCACTGACCGAGCAGGCGAACTAATGATTGGGTGGCGGAACGTCGGCGCATCAGAGCAGTCCACTTTTTAAAAACTGGTCATTAATCATAATGCCATTTTTGTCGATGATGAAAGCATCAATACGACAGGCAGAGGTATTTATGTTACGCCGACTGATTCAGCTTTATATCGGATTAATACTTTACGGCGTCTCGACTGCCGTTTACGTGCGCGCCAACCTGGGAGCCGACCCATGGAACGTTTTTCATCTCGGCGTTGCCGGACTGGCATCGATGGATATTGGCATGGTGATGATTCTCACCGGTGCGGCGGTACTGTTGCTGTGGATCCCGCTGCGTCAGCGTCCGGGGCTTGGCACCATCAGTAACGTGATTGTGCTCGGGCTGGCGGCAGACGCGACGCTGTCGCTGATGCCGCCGCTGGAATCACTCTGGTTACGTGCCGTGCTGTTGCTGCTGGCGGTCCTGCTGAATGCGCTGGCCACCGGGATGTACATCGGCGCAGGGTTTGGCGCAGGTCCGCGCGATGGGCTGATGACCGGTATTCACGCCCGGACCGGCTGGCCGATCCGGCGGATTCGTACCACTATCGAAATCTCGGTGCTGTTGATTGGCATCGTGCTGGGCGGCGCGTTTGGCATCGGGACCGTACTGTACGCGTTGGCGATTGGCCCGTTGATCCAGATTTGCCTGCCGTGGTTCCAGCTACCCCGCGCAGCGCCGCCCGCGCCGATGAAGGCCGAGCCGCTCTCCTGAACAAAACGGCATCACGCCAGCGCGCTGATGCCGTGCCCCATCATGTAGATCCCCACCACAATAATCAGTGCGCCGGAAAACCACGGCGCTTTACGCGACAGTTCGCCAAACCCGCTCCAGCGTTTGCTGACGTGCTTGAGGCCGATGGCGGCAATCGCGCCGGAAGCCACCAGCGTCAGCGCCAGCCCGACGCTGAAGCTCAATACCAGCGTGGCGCCCAGCGCAACGTGCTTGAGTTGCAGACAGATCAGCAGAATGGTGATTGACGCCGGGCAGGGGATTAGCCCGCCGGTAAGGCCAAACATCACGATTTGCCCGGTGGTGACGTCCTGTCCTTTAAAGCGACGATTGATCTCTTCGGCATGCGCGCGCTGATGCGCATCCTGCCAGTCGGCATCGACCAGATTTGCGTGAGGGTGATGAGGGGCATGATGATCATGATCGTGGTGGTGGTGAGCGTGGTCATGATGGTGATGTTCATGGTCATGATGGTGATGATCGTGCGCGCCGTGTGACTCACGCCAGGTGCGCCACAGCATCCACAACGCGATGGCAATAATGATTATCCCGGAAAGCAGCTGAAACCAGGGCTCGGCGGTTTGCGCGTCCCAGCCGCGGCCAAACCACATGCCTGCCATTGCGATGATCCACACGACCACCGTGTGCGACAGCGTCGCCGCCAGCCCTAATAGAACCGCCTGTTTCAGCGTCCCTCGAATGGCAACGATAAAGGCCGCCATCATCGTTTTTGAATGCCCCGGCTCCAGTCCATGCAGCGCGCCAAGCAGAATTGCGCCGGGGATAAAGAACCAGGCATTGCCTTGTTGTAAGAGTGTGGTGAAGTCGGTCATTGTCGGCAGGCTCCTTGCAAAAAAGTGCATGCACTATACTCCCACCCAGTAGTTATATACTACCCCCAAGTATAAAAATGCCCAGTGAAGAGCGCCCGTGGTATGCTTGCGCAGGAGTTAAGAAAGGATCCCGCTATGTCACATACCGTTCGCCACAAGAAGATGTTATTGACGCGCCTGAAGAAAATTCAGGGGCAGAGTGCCGCGCTGGAAAAAATGCTCAACCGAGACCACGAATGTGCCGAAGTGCTACAGCAACTGGCGGCGATTCGTGGGGCGGTAAACGGCATGATGATGCAGGTGATTCAGGGCCATCTCACCGATCACGTGGTGAAAGAGCCCGAAGAGACGCAGCGTGAGGCCGATCTCGATGTGGTGATGCAGGTGATTAAGTCTTATCTGAAGTAGCGTGCGTCCTGAGGTTGTTCTCCGCCCAGAGAATAAAGGCCTCTTTCGGTAAGGCTTTGCTATAGAGCCAGCCTTGTCCGAACTGGACGCCATGCTCGTGCAGCCATGCCTCCTGGCAGGTGGTTTCAATGCCTTCCGCCACGATATTCAGCTGTAGCGTTTTCGCCATCTCGATGATGTAGGGCGTCACCTGTGCGTACTCCAGCGCGTCAACGAAGGATTTGTCCAGCTTTAAGGTATCGACTTCCAGATCCTGGAGATAGCGCAGGCTGGAATAACCGGTACCAAAGTCATCGATATAGATTGCGTGTCCCGCCTCGCGGTAGGCGTTAAGCGCCGGCAGCGTGGTTTTCGGGTCGGCAAAGCCGCGTTCGGTCAACTCCAGCGCTACCTGCTGCGGCTGCACCTGCCAGATTCGCAGTTGCTGGTGTAGCAGAGTTTGCAGCACCACCGATTGAAAATCAGCGACTGAGAGATTAATCGACACGTGCAGTTCAGGATGCAGACTTAGCCATTTACCCAGATCGTGGAAGACCGTTTTGACGACGCTTTCGGTCAGCGCGGTAATGAGCCCGCATTGTTCTGCAAGTGGAATAAAGATCTCCGGCGAGAGATAAGTGCCGTCCGGTTGTTTCCAGCGTGCGAGCGCTTCACAGCCCACCACTTTACCGTCGCTTAGCGACACAATCGGCTGATAGTAAACGGAAATATCAGCGTTGTTTAACGCATCCTGCATTCGTTGTTTTGGTGATTGCAGACGTTTTAGCACCCGCAGAATCAGCCAGCAGGCAAGCAGGCTGATGACCATGCCCGCCGGTACCCAAATCATCAGCTGATGCCGTAAACGCGTCGACAGCGGGAGGGTGGACGACCAGGTCATGATCGTGACCTGTATATCAGGGAACTGACGCACGGTGTAGACCACGTTGTTGCTGGTCAGCGATGACAGATGCTCCTGCTTGATACGTTGCCATGCCTGTTGGTCGAGCGGCGCGCTGCTGGCGAGGACGCGGTTGTTATGGGTGCTGATCAGCGCGACCTGGGTGGTTGAGTTGGTAAACGGAATGACGTCAATAAACGAGATAGGGTCGATAATCACCATATGGTGTTCGGAGGCGAAAGCCGCCATATAACGCTGAATACCCAGATCGTTTCTCTCGGTGTACCAGGCGCGATAGCCCGCGGGGATAATGCGGTCCGGCGGTGGGAAGGTAAAGCCGTTGCCGTCACTTTCCAGCGACGAACATTGGACGGTATTTCCATCGAGATACAGCACTTCCTGGATATAGCGCCAGGAGTAGGAGAGACGGCGCATGGCCTGCAGGTGTTCCGGGTCACACCCGGACACCTGGAGTGAATCCATCTCCCGCAGCGCGCCTTTTGCCTGCTCCATAACCTGTTCGGTGCGAATAAAGACCCGGGAGGCGTAGGTCTCCTGCTCATCGATAAACTGATTGTGCGCTTCACGTTGGGCGAGCCAGACACTCAGCAGTATCGGCAAAAAAATGGCCAAAATAAGCACGCCGGTTATCAGACCGACCAGATGTCGAGTTGTCACTACCAGTCCTTATCCTGGGCTAAGTACGACAAGTATACCTGACAATCCAGACGGTTATTACGCGAAATCGCTCGTTTGTTCAAATGACAGCAGGCTAGCGGCGGTGCGCCAGCGAACGTACCAGCCTGTCGCCGCCCATCTGCACCGCCTGCACCATCAGTACCAGAATTAACACGGTGCCGACCATAATTTGATCGTTAAACCGCTGATAACCGTAGCGAATGGCTAAGTCACCGAGCCCACCGCCGCCGATAACGCCGGCCATTGAGGAAAAGCCAATCAGCATCACAATGGTTAGGGTGGTGGCGGCCAGCAACGCGGGCAGCGCTTCGGGGAGTAGCGCTTTGGCGATGACGTGCCAGACGCTCCCGCCCATCGACAACACCGCTTCAATTCGCCCGTAGTCCACTTCATCCAGCGCGTTTTCCGTCAGGCGCGCGAAAAAGGGGAATGCGCCGATGGTAATGGGCACAATCGCCGCGGTGCTGCCAAGCGTGGTGCCCACCAGCAGACGGGTAAAGGGTATCAGCGCAATCAGCAGCACAATAAACGGCAGCGAGCGACCGGTATTGATGACTGCGCCCAGCACTGCGTTAAGGCGCGGCATCGGCACTAATCCCTGACGGCGCGAGATGAACAGTAATACCCCCAGCGGCAGGCCAATCAGCACGGTAAACAGCGCTGCCAGACCCACCATGTACAGCGTCTCCAGCGTGCCGTTGACCAGCAGCGGCCATAAATCTTCCCAGCTCATGCGACTATGCATAATTGTCTCCTGTCGAGGCCATGACGCGCCAGGAAGCGGCGTTCTTCGTCGCCGTCCCCCAGCAAAATATCGCGCAGGCGCGACCAGGGAGAGGCCAGCAGATCGGCGATTTTACCGCTCTCCTGGAGTTCGCCGCCTTCCAGTAGCGCCACGTGATCGCAGAGATTTTTCACCACTTCCAACTGGTGGGTAATCAGAACAATCGTCAGCCCAAGCTGGCGGTTAATGGTTTCCAGTAGCGCCAGCACGCTGGCAGTGGTTTCGGCGTCAAGCGCGCTGGTCGCTTCATCGCACAGCAGCACGTCGGGTTCCGCCGCCAGCGCGCGGGCAATGCCTACGCGCTGTTTTTGGCCTCCGGAAAGCTGGGAGGGGAAGGCGTCAGCTTTGTCGCTTAGCCCCACCAGCGCCAGCAGTTCGGCGACGCGTTGTTGCCGCTGCGCTTTGGCGATACCGGCAATTTCCAGCGGCACCGCGACGTTGTCGGCGACGCTGCGGGCGTGTAATAGGTTGAAGTGCTGAAAAATCATGCCGGTGCGCAGACGATGGGCGCGCAGCTGCGCCTTATCGTACTGCGCAATATCTTCTCCGTTGAACAGAACGCGGCCCGCGCTGGGCCGCTCCAGTAAATTCAGGCAACGAATCAGGGTACTTTTACCTGCGCCGCTGCGCCCGAGTATCCCGTAAATCGCCCCTTTCGGAACGCTAAACGACACGTTGTTGAGTGCCGGTTGGCCGCCTCCGGCATACTGCTTGCTCAGCCCTTCAATAACGATCATGACTGTGGCGCGCTAACCGGGATCACTGAGCCGTTATAGTGCTGGCGAATAAATTCCGCCACCTGCGGCGAGGTCAGATCTTTAGCCAGCTCTTTGATGCGCGGATCGTTAGCCAGTTGCGGGTTGGTGACCAGAATATTGGCATACGGGTTATGTTCGGCGCTCTCCAGCCCCAGCGCGTCTTTCGCCGGCGTCAGCCCAGCTTCCAGCGCGTAGTTACCGTTAATCACCGCCAGATCGACGTCATCCAGCGAGCGCGGGATCTGCGGCGATTCCACTTCCAGAATCTTCAGCTTATGCGGGTTCTCAACGATATCTTTTGGCGTTGCCAGCGTGGTGGCCGGGTCGGTAAATTTGGCCGCGAGCTTAATCAGCCCTTTGCTTTGCAGCAGGAACAGCGCGCGGCTCAGGTTGGTGGTGTTGTTCGGTACCGCCACGGTGGCGCCTTCCGGCAGCGACTGCAGATCTTTGTGCTTGTGCGAATAGATGCCCAACGGCTCAATGTGCACCGTCGCGGCGACGGCGAAGGTTTTACCCAACGCTTTTTCCTGATCTTTCAGATACGGCACGTGCTGGAAGTAGTTGGCGTCGACGTCGCCGTTGGCCAACAGTTCGTTGGCGTTAACGCCGCTGGTCAGTTCGACGATTTTCAGATCCAGCTTCGGATCCTGTTTCTTAATAAAGTTAAGGATTTCTGCATGTGGAACCGGGTCAGCAGCGATACGCAGCGGCTCGGCAGATGCGCTCCAGGCCAGAGAAAGAGACAGTGCAACCCCTGCCAGTTTGAATGCGGCATGTTTCATGGTGTGTTTCCTTATTGTTTTGGTGTCAGGCAATCAGTTGTTCGCTGCGGGCGCGCAGCACATCACGGTAATAGCGTTCTGCCACGTCCGGGTGGGATCGCAGGCGGCCTTTCAGATAGTTCCAGCCCACATCGCGTAGCAGTGGATTCTGCGGATCGCTTTGTGGCCCGTTGGCTTCCCGCGCCAGCGTTTCAGGCAGCGAGTAAACCGGCACCACGGCGTCCAGCTGAGCGCCGAGGAAAAAGGCGATAGACAGGCGCTGCTGATTGGCTGGTGGCGTCACCACGCGATGGACGGTAGCGCGCAGATAGCCATTGGTCGCCAGCTCCAGCAGTTCGCCAATGTTCACCACAAAGCTGCCGGGCAGCGGGACCGCATCGATCCACTGACCGTCGCTGACCTCCACCTGTAGACCTTTCTGGTCATCTTGCAGCAGGAAGCTCAGGAAGCCGGAATCTTTGTGCGCGCCAACACCCTGGGTGCTGTTCTGCGTCTCCTGCTGGCCCGGATAGCGAATCAGCTTGATATGTTCGTTCGGCTTTTCGCCGTACAGGGTATCGAAGGCTTCCGGCGGCAGCTGGAGCGACTCGGCGAAGGCGCGCAGTAGCGTCATGGCCATCTCGGTCATCGCGCGTTGCCATTGCAGTAGAACCGGGCGCAACGTCGGCAGCGCTTCGGGCCACAGATTTGGCCCCTGTAATTGCAGCCAGCGTGGATCGTGTTCCCGTAGGGTAATCGCCTGGCGTTCCGCGCCGATATCAAACTGTTCTCGCCAGTCTGGTTGCCCGCGGGTGAGCTCGGCGGCGCTGCGGTTGTAGCCACGAAAATGCGGGGAGTGAATCATCGCCACCTGCTGTTTTTGTTCGTCGGACAGGGCGAAAAAACGGCGGGATTCAGACTGTAACGACTGCTGTAGGGCGTCGTTGATGCCGTGATCGGTCAGATAAAAAAAGCCAACGTCGCGGGCTGCGTGGCGAAGCTCTTGCAGAAATTCAGCGCGCTCAGATGGCTGATGATAGCGGGCCAGGCTGAGGATTGGCAGGGTGGTCAGACTCATGGTGCTCTCCATTTTGCAGATGAATGCCGTGGTATTCAGGTGGTGCGAATGCGGGATGACAACAACAGCGCTGCATGGGATATCTCCTTTGGGTTAATGGAGACAGACTGCCTGATGGCGGAGGAGGCGACCAATAACGTTATTTTCTAATTTAGAACTGCGGGAGGGTCTGAGCTTTTGCGAAATTTTGCTAAAGCGCACGGCACAAGGCCGTGCGCGCGAGAAGGGGATTAATGCTGATTCGGCGCGGCAATATCTGCGCTGATGCGCAGGCCATCTTCGTCAAAGATCATGCAGTGCTGGTTATCGAAGGCGAGGTCAATTTGCTGCCATGGGCGGAAATGAACGTCCCCCGGCAGCAAAATTTTCACGTTATCGTGGCCGTAGCACTGACCGAACAGATAGGTATTGTTGCCAAGACGCTCGACCACTTCACAGTTAAAGGCCAGTACCGTCCCGCTTGTGGTGTTGGTTGAGAGATGCTCCGGGCGAATGCCCAGCGTGACGGTGGCGCCCGGCGTGAGTGGGGTGGTCTCTATAGCCAGCGTCAGCGTGTGCTGCTGGGCGAGTTTCACGGTCAGCGAGCCTGGCTGCCAGTCGGCAACGGTAGCGGGCAGGAAGTTCATCTTCGGTGAGCCGATGAACCCGGCGACGAACTTATTGATCGGATTGTAGTAAAGATCCATCGGTGAACCCATCTGCTCAACCTTACCGTAGTTCATCACCACGATTTTATCGGCCAGCGTCATTGCTTCGACCTGATCGTGGGTGACATACACCATGGTGGTTTTCAGCTCCTGGTGCAGGCGCGCAATGTGCAGACGCATATCCACGCGCAGTTCGGCGTCGAGGTTTGACAGCGGCTCATCGAACATAAAAACGCGAGGGTTACGCACGATGGCACGCCCAATGGCCACACGCTGGCGCTGGCCGCCGGAAAGTTGCTTTGGTTTACGATCCAGCAGGTGAGAAAGCTGTAGCGTTTTGGCGACCATTTCGACCTGACGACGAATATCGTCTTTCGGCACTTTGTTCACTTTCAGGCCGTAACCCATGTTCTCGGCGACGGTCATGTGTGGGTAGAGGGCGTAAGACTGGAATACCATCGCCACACCGCGGTGCGACGGCGCGACATCGTTCATGACTTCGTCGCCGATCAGTACTTCGCCGTCGCTGACCTCTTCCAGCCCGGCAATCATCCGCAGCAGCGTTGACTTGCCGCAGCCGGATGGGCCGACAAACACGGCAAATTCGCCGTCTTCAATATCGAGATTGACATTATGCAGCGTGACGGTGCTGCCAAAGCGTTTTGTGACGTTCCTCAGTCGGATATTAGACATCGACGTTCCCCGAAGTTGTTAACCTTTGCCTGCCGTTGGAGGAGGGCCGCTGAATGTCATTTGTGTATTACGTATTACAATTCAGTCAGGCGATGCTCAACAGCGTAAAAATCTTGGAAAGACTATAACTTCCGCTAATTACGTGCCCTATATCGATGTTTCATTTCTGCAATCACGATCACACAACTCGCAGTTGTTAGTGGTTTTATCATTACTCAAAGCGTAGCGTATAACAAAGTAAAGGCGGCCGAGTAACTCGGTGCTAAACAAGCATTATACGTATCACAGCGTTCTGTACCCTGTAGTCAAAAACGATAAATTGTTACACCTTCACATGAGGTTGATAATGAAAAAGAACACTATTGCCGCACTTGTCCTTACCACTCTGGCCGCGGGGCAGTTGATTAGCCTGCAGGCTCACGCGGCTACGCAGCTTAACGTCTGGGAAGACATAAAGAAATCCGCCGGAATTAAGGATGCTATCGCTGATTTCGAAAAACAGTATGACGTTAAGGTCAACGTGCAGGAGATGCCCTACGCGCAGCAGCTGGAAAAACTGCGCCTTGATGGCCCGGCAGGGATTGGCCCTGATGTTCTGGTTATTCCAAACGATCAGCTCGGTGGCGCGGTGGTTCAGGGGCTGCTGTCGCCGCTGAAGCTTGACCAGAAGCAAATTGATGAGTTTACCCCTGCATCGATTAACGCTTTTCGTATGGACAACGCTCTGTATGGTGTGCCGAAAGCGGTCGAAACGCTGGTGCTGATTTACAACAAAGATTTAATCGATAAGCCGCTGGCCAGCCTTCCAGAATGGTATGACTATTCGAAAACCCAGCGTGCGCAGAACAAATACGGGCTGCTCGCCAAGTTCGACCAGATTTACTACAGCTGGGGCGCGATTGGCCCGATGGGCGGCTATATCTTTGGCGATAACGGCAAAGGCGGCTACAACGCGCAGGATGTTGGTCTGAACAAGCCTGGCGCCGTGGAAGCGGTAACTTACCTGAAAAAATTCTATGCCGACGGCGTCTTCCCTGCGGGAATTATTGGCGACAACGGTCTGAACGCCATTGATTCGCTGTTCACTGAGAAGAAAGCGGCGGCGGTTATCAATGGACCGTGGGCTTTCCAGCCGTATGAAGCCGCCGGCATCAACTACGGTGTGGCACCGCTACCAAATCTGCCGGACGGTAAACCGATGAGCTCCTTCCTTGGCGTGAAGGGCTACGTGGTGTCGACATGGAGTAAAGATAAGGAGATGGCGCAGAAGTTCATCGCGTTTATTAACCAGCCGCAGTATGTGAAAACGCGCTATATCGCGACGCGTGAGATCCCACCGCAGAAGGCGATGATTGACGATCCGATTATCAAGAACGATGAGAAAGCCAGCGCCGTTGCGGTGCAGGCGGCGCGCGCGACGGCAATGCCGGGTATTCCGGAAATGGGCGAAGTGTGGGGGCCGGCCAACGCGGCGCTCGAGCTGAGCCTCACCGGTAAGCAAGAGCCGAAAGCGGCGCTCGATAACGCCGAAAAACAGGTCAAGATGCAGATCGAAGCCATGCAGGCGAGTAACCAGTAAGCGCTGACGTCACGGACGGGAGGGGGACCTCCCGTTTTAAGAAGGAGCCGTGTGTGATTATCAATCCAAGCGAAAATGTAAACAGAGCGCAGGGGGCTGGTCGCCATGCGTGGTGCGGCCTGTTGTTGGCCATTGTGCCTGGCTTTGGCCAGTTCTATCACCGCCAGTGGCTAAAGGGACTTATCTTCCTGGTGCTGCTCAGCAGCTTTATGGGGGTGTTTTATGATTTCTTGCGTGAAGGGCTGTGGGGGCTATACACGTTGGGAGAAGAGGTACCGCGCGATAACTCTATTTTCCTGTTAGCGGAAGGGATTATCAGCGTCCTGATTGTCGCCTTTGGCGTTACCGTCTATTACCTCTCCTTGCGTGATGCGTGGGTCAACGGCAAGAAGCGCGATGAAGGCCAGCAGCTGAACAGCGTGCGCAAGCAGTATCAGATGCTGCTGAGCGATGGCTTTCCCTATCTCATGATCACCCCTGGGTTCATCCTGCTGGTATTCGTGGTGATTTTCCCGATCCTGTTTGGTTTTGCCATCGCCTTTACCAACTACAACCTTTACCACACGCCGCCGGCAAAGTTGGTGGACTGGGTAGGGCTTAAGAACTTTGTCAATATTTTCACGCTGTCCATCTGGCGTTCGACCTTCTTTGATGTGCTGCAGTGGACGGTGGTCTGGACGCTGCTGGCTACCACGCTGCAATGTACCGTGGGCGTGCTGCTGGCGATTCTGGTGAACCAGAAGG
Organism: Kluyvera sp.; assembly: GCF_965301105.1. Classification (NCBI taxonomy): domain Bacteria; kingdom Pseudomonadati; phylum Pseudomonadota; class Gammaproteobacteria; order Enterobacterales; family Enterobacteriaceae; genus Kluyvera; species Kluyvera sp. The sequence goes on along the minus strand of NZ_CBDKZX010000006.1, from coordinate 13,322 downwards.
ATCTGCGCTTTAAGCCGCTTATCCGGACTATCTTTATTCTGCCGTGGGCGGTGCCGGGCTTTGTCACCATTCTGGTGTTTGCCGGGATGTTTAACGACTCTTTCGGGGTCATTAACAACGCAATTCTGGCGTTCTTCGGTATCAGCCCGAAAGCGTGGATGACCGATCCGTTCTGGACCAAGACCGCGCTGATTATGATGCAGACCTGGCTTGGCTTCCCGTTTGTGTTTGCCATGACCACGGGGGTATTGCAGGCGATTCCTGACGATCTCTACGAAGCGGCGACGATGGACGGTGCCAGCACCACCACCAAACTGCGCACGATTACGCTGCCGCTGGTGCTGTACTCGATTGCGCCCATCATCATCACGCAATACACCTTCAACTTTAACAACTTCAACATCATCTACTTGTTTAACAACGGTGGGCCGGCGGTGGCTGGGTCGAACGCGGGCGGTACGGATATTCTGGTGTCGTGGATCTATAAGCTGACTATGTCCTCTTCCCAGTACGCCATTGCGGCAACCATTACCATCCTGCTGTCGATTTTTGTCGTCGGGCTGGCGTTGTGGCAGTTCCGCGCCACGAAATCCTTCAAAAATGACGATATGGCGTAAGGGAATCACATGGCTAAATCACAAAGTATCAAACGTGAAAAATGGGTGCGTCTCTCGCTCTCCTGGCTGGTTATCGTGCTGGTTTCCACCATCATTATTTACCCGTTGATCTGGACTATTGGCGCGTCGCTCAACGCCGGTAACAGCCTGTTGAGTACCTCCATTATTCCGGAGAATCTGTCGTTCCAGCATTACGCGGATCTGTTTAACGGCCAGGTGAACTATATGACCTGGTACTGGAACTCGATGAAAATCAGCTTCCTGACCATGGTACTGACGCTGATCAGTGTCAGCTTCACCGCCTACGCGTTCTCGCGCTTTCGCTTTAAAGGGCGGCAGAACGGGCTGATGCTGTTTTTACTGCTGCAGATGATCCCGCAGTTTTCCGCGCTGATCGCCATTTTCGTGCTCTCTCAGCTGCTGGGGCTGATTAACAGCCACTTCGCGCTGGTGCTGATCTACGTGGCGGGGATGATCCCGATGAATACCTATCTGATGAAAGGCTATCTCGACGCGATCCCCAAAGATCTTGATGAGTCCGCGCGCATGGACGGGGCGAGTAACTTCCGCATCTTTATCGAGATAATCATGCCGCTGTCGAAGCCGATTGTGGCGGTGGTGGCGCTGTTTTCCTTCACCGGCCCGCTGGGGGATTTCATTCTCTCCAGCACCATCCTGCGTACGCCGGATAAATACACGCTGCCTATCGGGTTATACAACCTGGTGGCGCAAAAAATGGGCGCCAGTTACACCACCTACGCGGCAGGAGCCGTATTAATTGCCGTACCGGTGGCGATTCTCTATCTGGCATTACAGAAATACTTCGTGTCCGGCCTGACCTCCGGCAGCACCAAAGGATAACCACATGAAAAGATTTGCACCCGCTTTGCTTGCTGTTTGTCTCTCCTGTAGTTTTTCCGCATCGTCGTTTGCGGCCGAGGCGCTGCAAACGAAGCCGTTTAACGCGATGCCAGCGGACTTTATTAAAGGTGCGGATATTTCGACGCTGCTGGATGCCGAGAAGCATGGTGCTCGTTTCTATAATGAACAAAACCAGCCACAGGACGCGCTGGCTATTCTCAAAGCCAACGGCGTGAACTACGTTCGTCTGCGCCTGTGGGTTGATCCGAAAGATGCCGACGGCAACGCGTATGGTGGTGGTGATAACGATCTCGCCAGTACGCTGGCGCTGGCGAAGCGAGCAAAAGCGCAGGGTATGAAGCTGCTGCTGGACTTCCACTACAGTGATTTCTGGACCGATCCAGGCAAGCAGTACAAACCAAAAGCCTGGGAAAAGATGGACTACCCGCAGCTGAAAACCGAGATTCACAACTATACCCGCGACACTATTGCCCGCTTCAAAAAAGAGGGCGTGCTGCCGGATATGGTGCAGATTGGCAACGAAATTAACGGCGGTATTCTCTGGCCGGAAGGCAAAAGCTGGGGGCAGGGCGGCGGCGAATTTGACCGTTTAGCTGGCCTGCTGAATGCGGCGATTTCCGGGCTGAAAGAGAATCTGAAGGACGGCGAGCAGGTTAAAATTATGCTCCACCTGGCTGAAGGCACTAAAAACGACACATTCCGCTGGTGGTTTGATGAAATCAGCAAACGCAACGTGCCGTATGACGTGATTGGCCTGTCGATGTATACCTACTGGAATGGCCCTATCAGCGCATTGAAGGCCAACATGGATGACATCAGCAAACGCTACAACAAAGATGTCATCGTGGTCGAAGCCGCCTACGGCTATACCCTGGAGAACTGCGATAACGCGGAAAACAGCTTCCAGGCGAAAGAAGAGAAAGACGGTGGTTATCCGGGCACGGTTCAGGGGCAATATAACTATATTCATGACTTGATGCAGGCCATTATTGATGTTCCCGATAATCGAGGCAAAGGCATTTTTTATTGGGAGCCAACCTGGATTGCCGTTCCGGGAAATACCTGGGCTACAAAAGCGGGCATGAAATATATCCATGATGAATGGAAAGAAGGTAATGCGCGCGAAAATCAGGCGCTATTTGACTGTAAAGGGAAAGTCTTGCCGTCGGTAAAAGTATTTAATTAATTTGAACACTCTTTTTCAGGATTTTATTATGAAAAAATTTCCGCCTTTGAGCCCGAAGGTTAATGCTCTATTGCATGGTGCAGATTATAACCCGGAGCAATGGGAGAATTATCCCGGTATTATCGACCAGGATATTACGATGATGCAGCAGGCAAACTGTAATGTCATGTCGGTGGGGATATTTAGCTGGGCCAAACTTGAGCCGCAAGAAGGCGTATTTGATTTCGCCTGGCTGGATAATGTTATTGATAAACTGTATGCCGCCGGGATACATGTTTTTTTAGCCACCCCAAGCGGCGCGCGTCCGGCGTGGATGTCAAAAGCCTATCCGGAAGTGTTGCGCGTGGGGCGTGACCGCGTGCCGGCGCTGCACGGCGGTCGCCATAATCACTGTATGACCTCGCCGGTTTACCGCGAGAAGACGCTAAAAATCAATACGCTGCTGGCGGAACGTTATTCACAGCACCCGGCGGTGCTGGGCTGGCATATTTCCAATGAATACGGCGGCGAGTGCCACTGCCCGCGTTGTCAGGCTAAGTTTCGCGACTGGCTGAAGGCGCGTTATAAGACGCTCGATAATCTGAACCACGCCTGGTGGAGCACCTTCTGGAGCCACACCTATACCGACTGGGAGCAGATTGAATCACCGTCGCCGCAGGGGGAAGTGTCTATCCATGGCCTGAACCTCGACTGGCGACGTTTTAACACCGCGCAGGTGACTGAATTTTGTCGTCATGAAATTGCGCCATTAAAGGCGGTGAACCCGGACCTGCCGGTGACCACCAACTTTATGGAGTATTTCTACGATTACGATTATTCGCAGCTCGCCGAGCCGCTGGACTTCATCTCCTGGGATAGCTATCCAATGTGGCATCGCGATAAAGACGAGACCACGCTCGCCTGCTATACCGCGATGTACCACGATATGATGCGTACACTGAAGGGCGGCAAACCGTTCGTGCTGATGGAATCCACGCCGAGTGTGACCAACTGGCAGCCGACCAGCAAGCTGAAGAAACCGGGTATGCACATCCTCTCTTCGCTACAGGCGGTAGCCCACGGCGCGGATTCCGTGCAGTACTTCCAGTGGCGTAAGAGCCGTGGTTCGGTGGAGAAATTCCACGGTGCGATTATCGATCATGTCGGGCATCTCGATACCCGCGTTGGCCGCGAGGTCACTCAGCTTGGTCATATCTTAAGACAGCTACCGGACGTTGTCGGCTGTCGCACTGATGCGAAGGTCGCCATCATCTTTGACCAGCAGAGCCGTTGGGCCATGGACGATGCGCAAGGGCCACGTAACAAAGGTATGGAGTATGAGCTGACGGTGAACGAACACTATCGTCCGTTCTGGGAGCAAGGGGTCGCCGTAGACGTGATTGACGCCGATGGCGATCTCAGCGCCTATCAGCTGGTGATTGCGCCAATGCTGTATATGGTGCGCGATGGTTTTGCCGAGCGCGCCGAAGCCTTTGTCGCTAACGGCGGCCACCTGGTCACCACCTACTGGACGGGGATCGTCAATGAAAGCGATCTCTGCCACCTGGGCGGTTTCCCTGGCCCGCTGCGCAAGCTGTTAGGTATCTGGGCGGAAGAGATAGATTGCCTGGACGACGGCGAGCGTAACCAGGTTCAGGGGCTGGCGGGGAACATGGTTGGACTGCAGGGGCCTTACCAGGTGCGCCATCTGTGTGAACTGATTCACCCTGAAACCGCGCAGACGCTGGCGGCGTATCGTGATGATTTCTATGCGGGGCGCCCGGCCGTGACCGTCAATAGCGTCGGTAAGGGCAAGGCGTGGCATATTGCTTCGCGCAACGATCTGGCGTTCCAGCGAGATTTCTTCACATCGTTAATGGATGAGCTGGCGCTGCCGCGAGCGGTTGCCAGCATCTTTCCACCTGGGGTGGTGGCTACCGCGCGTACCGATGGCGAAAGCGCCTTTGTCTTTGTGCAGAACTTTACCGCGCAGACGCAGACAGTTACTTTGCCGGATGGCTATGAACATGCCGCGACAGGCGCTGATGCCAGCGGTCAGCTGGTGCTGCAACCCTGGGACTGCCGTATCGTTCGCCGTAAAGCATAATCCGCTGCAATCCCAAGCCTGCTCATCCGAGCAGGCTTTTTTACCTCTGTAGATAATCAAGGAGCGTCGATGATGGTCAGTCTTAAATCCTTCCTGCACTACTTCTCCCAGCCTAAACCGTCGGTGCCATTAAGCGCCAATGAGCAACAGCAGATTCAGCGTCTGATTAGCGCATTTGGTGGTCAGAATAATATTGAAAATGTTGATGCCTGTATTACGCGATTGCGCGTCACGGTTAAGGACCTGTCTGTCGTGGATTCTCAGGCGTTGCAGAATGAAGGTGCGCTGGGGGTTATTATTCTTGGGCAGCAGGTTCACGCTATTTTTGGCAAGCAATCTGATGCGCTGCGTCAGTTGTTAGATGAACACTTTGCGGGTAATAAATAAATTAGTATGTTGCCATCTGGAAATTTTTCACGGCTCTGCCGGATGGCGCTTCGTTTATTTGGGAAATAATAGCTTTATATGAAAACCCTGATTTGATATCGGGGTTTTTTATTATTGGCGCGATAAAAAAAGAGGACAACCTAATAATAGCATTATCCCCAAGGCCAGATGATAGAAACAATAATGGAGTGGCAAATATAAAATTGGCGAAAATAACAAAAGATAGAATTAGGGCAAAACAATGATTCAGTCAGGTTAACGTATTACCACCAGGCTTCCACCTGCACGCCGAAGTTCCAGGTATCGCTGGCGGTGCCGTCGTTAAAGGCATTGCCCTGTTCGGAATCATTCAGGTAAGAGGCAAAGACGCGCAGCTCCGGACGAGACATAAAGTCAGGGCCATCTGCCAGGCCTAACGCGATGGTGTATTTCTCGCCGCTCTGCTTATAGTGGCTACCGTCAGTGTAGGAGTCTTTCTGATAGAAACCACCCACTTCACCAATTAAACGTACATATTCAGTGAACTGATATTGCGCGCGGCCAACCAACGAGACCAGACGTGATTTATCGGTGTATTCGGTGGTGTTATCCGCCGAACCGTAGGTCAGCACGTGGTTAAGAGAGAACTTGTCGGTAATTGGGATCAGACCGGTGTTGATAACACGGTAGCCGGTGGCATCATTGACGTAGTTCCACATGTCGTACCAACCTCCACCCTGGGAGACCATGTTCTGCGCCAGGCCTTTGTTGGCATATTGCAGCACCAGCTTGTTATAGCCGCCAAACATATCCTGGCTGATTTCACCGGTCAGCATCACACCGTTATCAGCATCATACAGGCCGCCGTAATCCTTCTGTTTGTCAGTTGCGTTCGGCATGGCGTAGTCGATACCAAATTCGGTCCAGGCACCGCTCCATGGTTTCCAGCCAGCATAGCGAAGGTCAATGTAGTTAATGTTTACGTCGTTATCACCGTCAACGCGATAGTCGACATCGTTGGCGTCGCCGCGGATCCAGGCCAATGAAACTGCGCCAGGGCCGACGGTATAATTTTCGATCCCGGCGCCGGAGCCGGAAATATTCCAGTATTTGGTATCAATGATGTGCAGATCGTGGCGTTGGTAATAGCGTTTCCCACCCCAGATAACCGCATTCGGATCGCCCGGGATAAGCCCTTTAATCTGTAGGTTTAATTGACGCAGACCAAACTGCGCATCGTCGCCGAAGGTGGTTTCGTTATCGTTTGAACCGTCGGAAACCATGCTGACCATTGAGTCCAGGTAGAAACTGACATCGTTTTTCTTATACACCTCAGAACCCAATTCAAGTTCACCGTAGGTGTCGGCTTCGTTTCCCAAACGGCCGAGTTTGTTTTTTTGCCATTCCTGCATTCCGCCATCGCCAGAAACGCCTACGCCGGAGCGGAGGTAGCCATGGAAATCAATAGGAACTGACGTTGCCGCCAGCAGAGAAGATGAAGTCAGCGCAGTAGCTAACGCAATTGAAAGCGTGCGTAGGGTTGTTTTCATTATTATCCTCGTTTTGTTTTGTATTACGTTCACATAACGAGTGTAATAAAATGCCTAAATGTAAAATCTGGCAAACATTTGATTGTTGATATGTGACTAACTGCAAATAAATTAACCATTTTCTGTTCATTTTGTAAGGGGTTTCTTGTTGCATGGAAATGTGGGCGTGTATCTTTTTTATGTTATCGTATGTCATAAATCAGGTCGGTAGACGTTTTTTGGGATGACCCCTGTTACAATCTAGCGATAACAACATAAGGAACCGGACGATGAAGTCTAAAAGCGCAACTTTGGAAGACGTTGCTCGCCATGCGGGCGTCTCCTACCAGACTGTGTCCAGGGTACTCAATAAATCTGCCAATGTATCCGAAGCCACACGCCACAAGGTGGAGAAATCCATCGAGGCACTCCGCTATGTCCCAAACCGACTTGCCCAGCAGCTGGTTGGCAAGACCACTCATACCCTTGGACTGGTGACCACTTCACTGGCGTTGCACGCGCCTTCTCAGGTTGCGGCAGCGGTGAAACGCTACGCAAATGTAGAGGGGTATCAGGTACTGATTTCGATGATTGATGAGAACGTCAATCATAGTGTTCAGGATTCGATCAACGAACTGAAATCACAGCTGGTCAGCAAAGTGATTATCAACGTACCATTAGAGACTGAAACAGCACAGAAAATTGCAGATGACAACGATGATATCGTCTGTCTTTTCCTCGATGTTGATCCCTATAGTTCGGTGTATAACGTTTCGTTTAATCCGGCAGATGGCACCCGTGCCAGCGTCAAATATCTGTATGAGTCGGGTCATCGTGAGATGGCGATTCTGGCCGGCCCGGTGAGTTCTGTCTCCGCCAACCTACGTTTGAGAAGCTGGCTGGATACGCTCAATAGCTACGGACTGAAGCCGGTGACCGTGCTGCACGGCAACTGGGATGCACAAAGCGGCTATGCCTGTGCGCTGCAAATGCTGCGCGAGACCCCGGATTTTTCGGCGGTGCTGGTGGGGAACGATCAGATGGCGTTAGGGGTGCTGAGCGCATTTCATCAGCATCAGGTCGCCATTCCCGGCGAAAAGTCGGTGATTGGTTACGATGATACCTATGAAAGCTCATTTTTCTACCCAGCGCTGACCACGGTATCGCTAGACCTGGACTTGCAGGGCAAAGAGGCGGTACGCCGCATTCTTGAAAGTGACGACAACGCTTCGTCACGGACTTCATCCATTCTCCCTGCTCGCCTTGTCGTGCGCCACTCTTCTGGTGCGAAGGTGGAGCAGGGCAAAGATATGCAGGCGATTGCCGAGCAGCTGCGCGCGATTGCGCATCAGCTTAGCCGCTAACTTCCCTTGCCGGAGTGCAGTCTGCACTTCGGCTATTTCCCTTAAAACTGTAGGGTTGCAAAGCGCTTTTTGACGGCGTATCGTGATTGTTATGTTATAACATATTAATTGAGGCTCAGATGAAAGCGAACATCCACCCCCATTACCGTACCGTGGTCTTTCACGACACCAGCGCTAACGAGTACTTTAAAGTCGGCTCCACCATCAAAACGGACCGGGAAATTGAGCTGGAAGGCGTGACATATCCTTATGTCACGATTGATGTTTCCTCCAAATCGCACCCGTACTACACCGGGAAGCAGCGCAGCGTTTCCGCCGAAGGTAGCGTCGCGCGCTTTACCCAGCGTTTTGGCCGCTTTGTTGATGTGAAAAGGGGGTCCTGATGCAGGTACTTAACTCGCTGCGCAGTGCGAAACAGCGCCACCCGGATTGTCAGATAGTGAAGCGCAAAGGTCGTCTTTACGTGATCTGTAAATCCAACCCCCGCTTTAAAGCCGTACAGGGGCGCAAAAAACGTCGTTAACGGAAAGCCTCCAGGGACTGGCGCTGCTTGCCGTCGGCGGTAAAGTTATCGGCGGCAAGCCAGGCCTGGAAGGCGCGGTCCAGCGCGGGCCATTCGCCGTCGATAATGGAAAACCAGTCGGTATCGCGGTTGTGGCCTTTAATCACCAGCGCCTGGCGAAAACGTCCTTCAAACTGAAAACCTAAACGTAGTGCCGCACGGCGTGAGGGTTCATTGAAACTGTTGCATTTCCATTCATAGCGACGGTAGCCGAGCGTCTCGAAGGCGTAGCGCATCAACAGCCACTGCGCTTCCGTCGAGGCGGGCGTGCGGCTAAGCAGTGGCGAAAAGTGAACATGCCCCACTTCCATCACCCCATGATTTGGGTCGATACGCATCAGTGCCAGCGAGCCCACTGGCTGCTGGGTGCGGATATCTATTACCGCAAAGTGCAGCGGATCCTGAAGGGATGCCACGCCGGCGATCCACTGACGATACTCTTCCACCGATCCCTCTGGCTCACGCAGTAGCCACGTCCAGTTACGGGTATCCGCCGCTTGCTGATGGGCGGCAAAGAGCGCATCAGCATGTTGCAGACTTAGCGGTTCCAGACGGCAATACTGACCTTCCAGCACCACGCGCTGCGGATACGGGCGCGGCTGCCAGTCCGGCAGGGCATCGCCAATTAGCTGACCAAATTGATTGAGCTGACTCATAACCTCTCCTTAGGGAAATAAACAATACGTCGAGCGTAGGGCTTTGCTGGTTCCATAAAAAGTGCCACCAAAGTATCTTTTGATGGTGCCATGAGGAGCAGCCATGAATATTCCCGACGATCCCTTTTTTACTCTCTTGAATGATGCGCTTGCGGCGCGCGGTGCGGAGACGCTGCAACGCAGCCTGTACGCGGCGCTCAGAGACGCCATCCTGTGCGGACAGCTCCAGGCGCAGAGCTGGCTTCCTGGTTCTCGGACGTTGGCCGAGCGGCTGAGCATTTCACGTAATACGGTCAACGCCGCCCTGGATCAGCTGGCGATGGAAGGTTATCTACGTCGCGATCGTCGTGGCTCCCGGGTGGCGTCTCTACCGCAGACGGCGGGGGCCACAGACTGTATCCCGGTCTCACTGCCGGAACGCCTGCTGGATTTGCCGCAGGTACAGCCTCGCGATACGCCGCCGCTCCTGTTCACCCCCGGCACGCCGGCTATCAACTACTTTCCTCTGCCGCTGTGGCGTCGATTGCTGGATTGCGTTTTGCGCGAACAGGGTAGCAGCCTGCTTGGCTACGGCGATGCGGCGGGAGAGTGGCCGCTACGGGCGGCGATTGCCAGGCATCTGGCGCTATCGCGGGGTATCGACTGCGATGCGCGGCAAATTGTGATCACGGAAGGCGCGCTGGAAGGCGTGACTCTCTGCACCCATCTGCTGAGTGAACCGGGGCAGAGAGCATGGGTAGAGGAGCCGGGATACTTCGGCGCGAAAAGCGCGTTTCTGGCGTCGGGGCTTGTGCTGGAGGGCGTTGCAGTCGATAACGAAGGAATGCGAATTGCCGATGATTTGCCGCCGCCGACGCTGATCTTTACTTCGCCTTCGCATCAGTATCCGACCGGCAGGGTGCTCAGCGTGGCGCGACGGCTGGCGCTGCTGGAATATGCGCGCCAGCATGGCTGCTGGATTATCGAAGATGACTACGACAGTGAATTTCGCTTCAGCGGTGAGCCGATTCCGGCGATGCGCGGCATGGACGACAACGCGCCGGTGGTGTACCTCGGTACTTTCAGCAAGACGTTATTCCCATCGCTGCGCATTGGATTTATGGTCCTGCCGCCGATGTTGGTGGAGGCGGCACAACCTGCTATTCGTGCGCTGCTACGCGGTGGACATCGGGCGGAGCAACGGGCGCTGGCGAGCTTTATTGAGGAAGGGCACTATGCCCGACATCTGGCGGCGATGCGCCGTCTGTACCGCAAGCGTCAGGCGCAGCTACGCGCGGCGCTGGAAGAGGAATTAAGCGTTCCGCACCAATTAATGGCGGGTGAGGGCGGGTTACATATGACGGTCGCTATTGACGGCATTGATGACGTGTCGCTGGTGCGCCAGGCGCGTGCGCATAAGATGACGCCCAGCGCGCTCAGCACATTTTATCTCGACCGTCAGCATGCCCGTACGGGGTTGGTGTTGGGCTATGGTAATACGTCCGCCTCACAGTTTGCACCGGCAATACGGACGTTACAGCGGCTTATTGCGCCGCTTCGGCGCGGGCAAGGGTGAAGACGTCGTAGAACGACAGGTCGCCCTTGGTGGTGACCATTTTTTGCAGCTGCGTTTTGTACTGACCGTCGACGCGGTTAGAGTGCAGGATATTGTCAATCAACTCCGGTGGTACGAAGCGAGTGTTGTACCACTCACCGTTGTAACACACGCGAAAATCCAGCACATCGATATCTTCGTAGCGGTAGCGCGGATAGACGTCGAAGAAGAAGAAGCCGTTCAGTAGCGCAAACAGCAGCCACAGTAGCCAAACCGAATCGGCCAGCGTGTCGGAACGCATCATCACCACCAGGGTGGCGAAGAAGGCGAGGTACATGGCAATGAACAGGCCGGGGTGGTTGCGAATAAAACTGATACTAAAGCGCGGCCGGTTGTCGCGCTTTTCGCGGGCGTTGAGTTCATCAATAGTTTGCGTGAGTAATCGCTGGATCTCTGACATCTTTTGCTCGGCAACGTTAGGCGGAATAGCCTATTGTATGTTGCGTTAATCCATGCAGAAAGTAACAGATTGGTTGCAAAAAAGCATAACAGTCTGTTGCTGTTATCAAGCTAACATCTTGATGACGCGGGCCGGGTTGCCGCCGACAACGGCGTTGGCTGGAACGTCTTTCACGACAACAGCGCCGGAAGCAATCACCGCGTTATCGCCAATCGTCACGCCGGGGTTAATCACCGCACGTCCGCCAATCCACACATTGTGGCCGATTGTCACCGGTTTGCCGAACTCGATACCGCTATTGCGTTCAATGGCATTGAGGGGATGAGTGGCGGTGTAGATATGTACACCCGGTGCCAGCATGCAGTTATCGCCGATATGAATCGGACAGACGTCGAGCATGACGCAATCGAAGTTAGCGTAGAAGTTGGCGCCAAGAAAGATATTGTAGCCATAGTCGCAGCGGAACGTTGGCTCGATATAAGCATCGTCACCTTTGCCGAGCAGCTCGTTGAGTAGCGCTGCGCGTTCGGCTTTTTCATCCGGAGCCGTATGGTTATATCGGTGAATCAGCTGCCTTGCGCGGATCCTGTCCGTTCTTAGCGTGTCATCGGCCGGGCGATAATGCTCGCCGGCAATCATCTTACGTTTTTCATCGCTCATGGGCGTCTCCCTTTTATAGAGCCATCACCTTAAAAGGTGATTAGCGCTTTGGGAACGTTCCCCATTCGTCGATGTGATGCCATTCACACAATCAGTCACATAACAGGGAGAAGTCATGCATGAAACAGAAAAATTAACGGATGTATTTCCACACGGTTGAAGGGATCTTGTCGTACAGTTTATTCATCGTCAATTCTGCCAGACGATGATCGGCTGCTGAGTAAAATACCGCCAGCTCATTATCAGAGAGTTCATATTTATTTTTTTCAATAACGCGTTCCAGCGTGTCAATAGACTGACAGCGGCGTAGACGCATCAAATAATCGGTTTTAGTTAGTGGTTTATCAGACATAATTCACCCATTGATTGTAATAATTTTAACAAGACAGGCTAACAGGGTTAGCACGGCTAGCATTGACAAAACAACGGAAGAGTTTGTTCCCTGACTTCCGCCATTTTTGCAGGTCGACGCTATTAATGCCGTAGTTGCTGAATAACATGAAAGTATCATCCAGATATTCGTCAATCTGTGCAATCAGTTTATTATCGTCGTCGTACTTAATTTTATAATTAAGTGCGAACGTCGCAATATGTTCTATCAGCTCATTAAGCTGCAGGTTAACCGCCGAGGTAGGGTCATTCACCCAGCCATGGTTACTCTCTTCGAGTGTGGCAAGACAATCATGATACAGGGTTTCACAAAGAAACTTAAGCTGTGCGATATCATGTCTTTTTGGTGAGTATTCGTCCATAACGCATCCCCCTTGTCGTAGTGCAAACAACGAATAACAAATACCGGTGTGGGATGGTACTGCTGGCAACCTGAAACGTGCACCTGTTCCTGATCTGCTGTAACTATAATCTACTCCGCAAAAGATTTCACCGAGCTATTACGAAAAATTACAATTAAATCTCAGACGGTTAAATTTTTCTTCTTCTCACCCATATGAATGAGCAGAGAAAAGCTAACGTCTTGTTTTGCTTCAGAAGAGGTTACAGGCTATGTCGATTCATAAGCTTAGACAGCGGTTTGCCAGGGTTGGTGCGTTCATTTATGTTAGGAAAATTCCTAATTTTTTTAAAGAGAATACGCATTTTCCAGATTATTCGAAATAAATTAAAGATAAATCTCAAATTCTTAAAATTAACAGTCCACGTTATATTTATAATTACAGGGACTCATCGATTCACATTTATTAATG